>DASRAT010000895.1:0-9196 GCA_035638015.1 Gemmataceae bacterium
GTGGAAGCCGCGTTTGGTAAAGCCGATGGCACGAGCGAATTGAAAGATGGCACTGTAGCCTTGAGCTACAACTCCAGCGGATTTTCCGTTACGTTGAACGACAAATCCGCAGTCACGGCTATTGTGTGCCGGGTTGCATCAGACGCCTCCACTGATTTCGGCGGCAAAACGGACAAGGGCATTGGCCTGGGCGCCAGCTTGGCAGACATCGTCGAGGCTTACGGTCCCTCGGATTCCAAGGAAACCAACGACGTTGGCACATTGTTGACGTACAACCAATTGCATTTGAACTTCGTGCTCGCTCAAGACAAGGTCATTGAAATTCGGATCAACTCCAAGTAACCACTGCCTTATCCAGCTGACAAACTCCCTTCCCCTCTTGCACTTCGGCTTCCGGTATGGTCCGATGGAGCGCTGGTTCCCAGATTGCTTTGTCCAACCGGAGCCGCCGATGTCGGAGACGCCGCGCCAACCGCCAGATTCACAAAATGCTCCGCCGCAGGTCGCTGCGCTAAGCGCGGCTGGTTCCGCATTGCCGCTGACGCAAGCTCCGGACTCCGCGACCACCGCTCAGGATGTGCTTCCCGAATGGGCGCCACCGCCGCCGCAACCACCGCCAGCGCTTAGCGGCGAGCCACACTTGCCTCAAGTTCCCGGCTACGAGATGCTCGCCATCCTTGGCAAGGGCGGCATGGGCGTCGTCTACAAAGCCAGGCAAATCGCGCTCAAGCGTCTGGTCGCCCTCAAAATGATCCGCCACGGCGAGTATGCCGACGAGGAAAGCAAACAGCGCTTCCGCCGTGAATACGAAGCCGTGGCCCGTCTGCGGCACCCCAACATTGTGCAGATATTCGAAGTGGGCGAATTCCAGGGTCAGCCCTATTTCGCACTGGAATACTGCGACAGCGGCACCTTACGCAACAAGCTCAAAGACGGCCCGTTGCCCGTAATTGACGCCGCAGGCATCATCGAGACATTGGCCCGCGCCATGGATTTGGCGCACCAAAACCTCATCATCCACCGCGATCTCAAGCCGGAAAACATCCTGATCGGTCATCGCCCCGCAAGCTCGTCAGACAGCAACAAGGATCACTCAGGTTCGGGTAGCAAATCCGATAGCCAATGGTCGTTGTCACTCAAAATCACAGACTTTGGTCTGGCCAAAAAGATGGACGGCGACGAGATTGCAACTCGTGTCGAGTTGACGGAAACGGGCGCCGTCATGGGCACGGTCGGCTACATGGCGCCGGAACAAGCCCGTGGCGACCGCGTCGGCCCCCTGGCGGACGTGTATGCCCTGGGCGCCATCCTCTACGAATTGCTTACCGGGCAACCGCCCTTTGGGGGCAGCCCGATCGCCAAGTTGACGAAGGTGCTGCATCACGAACCGGAGCCGCCACGGCGCTATCGTGCCGACATTCCTCGCGATCTGGACACCATTTGTCTCAAGTGCTTGCAGAAGGAGCCGGCGGCGCGTTATGCCAGCGCCGAAGCCCTGGCCGAGGATCTCCGCCGCTTTCTGGCAGGCGAGCCGATTGTGGCCCGGCCCGTGAATGGATTGGAACGAGTATACAAATGGGCTCGCCGTTATCCGGCCAGGGCCACCGCCTTGACACTGGGTTTGTTGGTGTTGTTGTTCGCCGGCGTGGGTGCCTCGATGTGGTTGTTGTGGCAAGACGCGGAGACCGCCAAACGCGAAACCAGCCAAATCAACAAAGAGCTCCAGTCGAAAAACCAAGAATATGAAAAACTCAATGTGTCGCTGGAAAACCTCAACAAAACGCTCAAATCGAAAGGTGAGGAAATCGAGCGCTTGAACGACGAACTCAAGCGCTTCATGTATTTCGACCGCGTCTTGCTCGCGGGCAAAATGCTGCAAGCGGGTCAAACCCATCGGGCCAAGGAGTTGTTGGACCTGTGCAAGAAGGACTCACCGGAGCACTTGAATTTGGAATGGCACTACCTGCAAAATCGACTGGCGCCCGAGATCGCCGTGCCACTGACGGGCCACCTGGCCAAAGTGCGGCAAGTGGTGTATAGCCCGGACGGTGAGCGCCTGGCATCGGTCAGCGATAACGGCACGATCAAGCTGTGGGATCTCAAAAAGGCCAAGGCGATTGCCACCCTGACTGGCCACAAGGGCCAAGTTTGGCAAGTTGCCATCAGTCCCAATAACCGCTGGCTGGCTTCCGCCGGCGTGGATCACACCATCAAACTCTGGGATGCCCACACCGGTAAAACACTGCACACCTTGGAAGGACACAAGGGCGAAGTCAGACACATCGCCTTCAGCCCCGACGGCAACCAGCTTGCCTCCGCCAGCACCGACAAAACTGTCAAGCTTTGGGACCCGGCGACAGGCAAGGAGTCCTTCACTCTGACAGGCCATCAGGCAGAGGTCTGGCACCTGGCCTACAGCCCCGACACCAAAAGCCACCTGCTCGCGTCCGCCAGCAAGGACAAAACCATTGGCCTTTGGGATACCCAAACGGGCCAGGAGAAAGCCACCCTCCGGGGCCATACCGGTTACGCGTGGCACGTGGCTTTCAGCCCGGACGGGACACGGCTGGCGTCCGCCGCCGGAGCGGATGTTCGCCACCTGATCAAAGGGGCGGGCGTCATGCAGCCGGCTGTCCCCGACTCCGCCAAAGACAAATCGCCTCCCATCTCGAATGCGGTCGACACGCAAGACAATGTGATCAAGATTTGGGAAGTCGCCAGGGCCAGGGAAATGATGATGCTTTCGGGCCACCGGGAGTGGATCTATCATGTGGCCTTCAGCCCCGACGGCCAACAACTGGCGTCCGCCAGCGGTGACGGCACTGTCAAACTCTGGGATATGGCCAGCGGCCAAAGCGTGGCCACTCTTTCAAGTCAAACCAACGATTCTCAGATTCCCTGCTATAGTCCGGATGGCCTTCGCCTCGTCTCGGCCAACGGCTCTGCCGTGTCGTTTTGGGACACACGCACCGGCGACCAGGTCCGTTCCTTGGAGGGCGGCGACGACGCTTTCACGTGCGTGGCCCACAGCCCGGACGGCCATCAGCTGGCTGCTGCTACCGCCGACGGCCTGGTGAAACTCTGGGACATTCGGACGCACAAAGCCGTGGCGGCATTGACGTCCCACGATGGCGCCGTGAATGTGGTGGCGTTTAGCCCCGACGGCCAATTCCTGGCCTCGGCCAGTGCCGACGGGACGGCAGTGTTGTGTGACGCACGAACCGGCAAGGAACTATGCAAGCTGACCAAGCACACGGGAGCCGTCACGCATCTTGCATTCAGTTCCGACAGTAAGCAGTTGGCCACGGCCAGCCTCGATTGGACCGTCAAGCTGTGGGATGTGCCAACCGGCCAATTAATGAAAGGCATGGAGCAACCCCGCAAAGAAGACCACAGCAATTTGGTCAGGCATCTGGCTTACAATCCCCACGGCCCTGAGCTGGCCTCTGCCAGCGCTGACGGAGCCATCAAACTGTGGGACATGCGAACAGGCAAAGCATTGGCGCTCGCCTTGGCCGCGCCGAAGGCCAAAGACCAACACGGCACCGAACGCCAGTTGGGCTTCACTTTCGTCGCCTACAGTCCCGATGGCCAACAACTGGCTGGCGCAGTGGCGGACGGCACGATCATCCTGTGGCACCCCGACACGGGCGTGAAAATCACGCTTCAGGGGCACCAGGACGGCGTCAATGTTGTCGCTTATCAAAAAAATGGCAACTTTTTGGCTTCCGCCAGCGCGGACAACACGATCATGTTGTGGAACGTCAAAACCGGCCAGCGCCAAGCCGTCCTGAAGAACCACAGAAAAGGCGTCCAGCACGTGACGTTTAGTCCGGACGGCCAACGCATCGCTTCGGCCAGTCTCGATGGAACAGTAAAGCTCTGGGACGTGAACAAGGGCGAGGAAGTGGTTACCTTGCAGGCGGCGCATAAAGGGGGAGTGAATCACGTTGCCTACAGCCCTGACGGCAAACGTTTGGCCTCCTGTGGCTCGGACGGCACTGTCAGGCTTTGGGACGCCTTGACCGGTCAGGAAGTCGCCACCCTGGAGGGTCACAAGGGATCGGTATTATGCTTGGCTTTTCACCCTGATAGTCAACTGCTCGCCTCGGCCTGCGCGGATAAGACGGTCAGGCTCTGGTACGGGAAAATCGAGGCGGCCGACTGGCAGCGCCGCGTTGGAAAATAAGCCGCTTGCGGCCCCCTCCCGTACCCTCCCCCTGTGCCAGGGGGAGGGCAGGGTGGGGAAAACCGCAAGCGGCAATTCACCTACTGCACTGTCAGCGTCGTCACAAACGCCTCATACTCCTTCTGCAACTTCTGCAACTGCGCTTCTTGCGTCCTGATGGTTCGCTGCGACTCCTCAATTTGCGTTTCCTGAGCCACGAACTTTTTGAGAAAATCCTTGTACTCCGGCGACGATTGCGGAATGATCTTCAGGTTGTCCCTGACCCGCGATTGATCGTCGGTCACCATTTTCAACGCCGCTTTGTTTTCGCCCAGCTCATAGCTGAGCGTTTTCACAGCGGCGAATTTGTCCAGCACTTGCTGGAGAGCGGCTTTGACTTTCGCCGACGGCGCTTCGTGGGCGATCAGCTTTTTGATGTAGTTGGGATCGAGCGTGGCTACCACCATGCTGTGATCTTCATAAACGCGTTCCTCGACCACCTCTTGCTTGGCGGTCTTCTTGCTTTTCACCTCCACTTTGAAGCGGAAAACGTCCGGGCCGACCTGGTTCTTGCCGTCGGAACTGAGCCGTTTCCAGTCCTTGCGGATGATGTGATCGACGATGAAACTGTGATCCAGCGACGATTCATTCTGGATGAAGTAAGTCTTCGACTCGATTTCCTTGTAAGTGGCTTGCAGCACGCCCTTGTTGATTTTCAGGGCCAGCAGCTTGCCACGCTCGGCTTTGACTTCGGGCTTGATCTCGATGCCGCTGCCGATGGCGTAGCGCGGCGGCACGTCTTTGGCGCCGGTCAGGGCCACGGGGTCGAGCCGGGCCTGGTCTTCGACGACTTCGTGTTTGATTTCTTCGTTGGCCTTGACCGTCACCTGGAAACGGTAGACCTCACGGCTGCGCTCGCTGGGCTGCTTGGGATCGACCAGCTTCCAATCGCTGCGAATCGGATGCTCGATGACCACGGTGCGGTCCTTGGTGCTGCGATTCTTGATGGTGTAGGTCTTGGTTTGCCGCATCGTGTAGCGAGCGGTGAGATTGTCGCCGCCGATATTGAAGGTCATCTCCGGGGCGGGATGCGTTTTGACGGTCGTTTTCACTTCGGTGCCCTGATCGACGGCATAGCTGAGGAGGCGTTCCTCATTGGGCTGAAGATCGAGCGTGCGCGTGTCGCCGGCGTAGGCGCCGTCGTCGTAAACGGTGATCGGCCCCTGCGTCAGCGGTTTGCCGGAGGTGTTTTTCAGGCGAATGCCGAGGAGCGGGAACTTGGAGTGCACCGCTTCGTTGTAGATCGAGATCTTGCTGCCTTCCACGGTCTGGTTGAGGATTGGCAGCATCGCCGATTTCTGCCGCGGCAGGCTAATCTTCTGATCAATGATGTATTGATAGTAATCGCCCACCTCCTCTGAGTTGGCGATCGATTGGACGCCTTCCTTGTAATTGAGGCCGGCGATGGTGCTGCCTTTGCCTTTGGCATCATCCAATATCGCCTTTTGCAATTCCTTGCGTTTCATCATTTCTTCGTAGGCGAGTTTATTGTTTTGCTCTCTACCGTTTTGATCCCAGTTGCCATTTTGTTGAAAAGCGTTCTGGGAATTGAGGACTGTGTTAGCTGGTTTCGAATTGAATTGGGGATTTGTGGTATTGCCAATGAAGTTGGGGCCTTGGCCTTGCTGGGGCAGTCCGGCGGCTGCGGCGGCGCCGCCCCCAGTCCTCGGCGTAAGCGTTGTTGCATTGGGATATGATGGCTGGACTTTCATCATCGCATCCAATTGGGCTTTCTCCATAGCCTGGCCGCCAGGTTGGGGAGCAGCCAACGGGTCACCTGCGAATGTGCCGCCGTAAACTGGCGGCCGCAGCGACGCGAACAGCTCCGGCTCCACCAGCGGCCGCGGAATGTACAACGGCTCATACAAATCCATCCGAAACGAAATCGGCTTGCCCGAGACCAGCACCATGCGGACGTTGTTCCAATCGTCATCCGACGTGTTCTCGACGATGGCCCAACCCTGCATGAACAACTTGCCGTTGGGCTCCAGCACCAAGCGGTAAGTGGTCTTCCAGATCGGTCGCTCGACGACATAGCCGACCTTCACGTTGCGCTTGCCTTTGCCGCCGAATTGCAGGGCCACGGTTTTCTTTTGCACATCGTGCGAGCCGGCCAGCACCTGCAAGGCACGCTTGAATTCGTTTTCCAGCGTCGAATTTTGGAAGCGCACCGAAACGATTTGCGTCAGCGGAATGTTCAGCATCCCTTCGCTGGTCAACAGGTTCAATTGTTCCACATCGACCGTGGTGTCCTTGCAGACTTCGCGGTGCGACTCCATGCCGATGATGGTGCCGGTGACTTTGAAGGGATTGGCGCCCGGCTTTTCCTGGCGCATGATGTCGATTTTCTCGCCGCGAGCCTGATTGAGGATCTGGCCGTAACTTGGATTGTTGTTCAAATCCAGAGCGAAACTGCGCAGGATTTTGTCGACGGGGTCCTGGCTGTCGTAACTGATCGCCTCGACGCGGCCGCCGGCCGTGTCTTGCAGCACCAGGCTTTTCAGGAGGTCGTTGATGTCATGCGTGGGGAAGGTCAACTCCACCTTGGTGGGGCCGTTGATTTCGCCCTGACGTTCGATGTAGCCGACGCCGCTGTTGAAAAGAATGACCTGGGCGATGGGCAATGCCGCGGGTTGCTTGCCGCCGCCCTGGGCGTTGGGATCGGCTTGCTGGGCGTTGGAAGTGGCTAACGTCCAAATGACGGCTGTCGCCGCGACGCTCAAAACGGCCAGACTGGCGATGACATACTTGCGCTGCATGGTCAGGGACCTCCGGAAGGTGGAAAGGGCGCAGTGGTTGGTGACGCTAACAAACGAATGCGGCAAGCATACTTGCGCTGCCGCGGTGGATTTTCTCCATGATGGAACTGGCTGAAGTCTAGCGGATGCGGACTCAGGGAGGCAATGGGGCTTGGTAATTAGACGCGGAAGGGAGCAAAACTCTAACACTCCGCCCCTATTATTGCAGAATTCAAGAGTTCGTGTTACGTTATGAGAAGAAACCTTGGATTGGTAATGGCATCGTTAACCGCTGTGAAGGGAGCACGCACATGACCGTCGCATCCGTCGCTGACCCGCGGTTGCACTCCGCCGTTCGCAGCTGCGTACAAGCCCTTCGGCAAATCGCTGCCTACACGTTGCCTGCCGTTCTCGATGAACAACTGCGCGAACTTGGCGAACGCAAGGAATTTCTCCAACCTTCGGAACACAACCAGCTCATGGCGTTGGTCGGATTTACTCAACAGAGGACCGTTGAAAAACTGCAGGCTGAGTTGGCGTTGCAAAAGCTCCAGGCCATTTTTCCCGAGGAGTTTCAGGCGTGAGCGTCGTGGACGAAGCCACGCGAACGACGCTTGAAGCGCGCGCTGGGCATCGTTGTGAGTATTGCCGGCTGCCAATGCGTGGTCAGGTAGCAACGTTTCCCATTGACCACATCACGCCGCGCACACGCCAAGGCCGCACTGAACTGGACAACCTTGCCGTCGCCTGCCCTCATTGCAATGCCAGAAAGTGGATTCACACCCAGAGCGTCGATCCGGTTACTGCTGAAGAGGTTGAGCTATTTCACCCACGTCATGACCGCTGGGAAGACCATTTCCGATGGTCCGCAGCGGATGCAACAATTCTCGAAGGCATTTCCGCCAAAGGTAGGGCCACAATAGGACGTTTGGAAATGAATGATCCTAATCTCATTGACATTCGGCGTCTGCTAGTCGAGTTAGATTTGTTGCACAACTTGCAAACTTGACGGACATGAGCACCACCGATGCCTACTGATTCTCAACAAACCACAATACGCCCCAAATAACCGCACCGATCGCCAGAAATATCAAGGCACCAATGGCCGCCGCGAGCGATCTTCGCCGTGCCAGTTGTGCCGTGGTCAATTCCTCGGGTTGTTGCACAAATGCGGCTGTTTGCAACGGTTTGGCCAGCGGTGTGGCAACGTATTCGTATTGGCCGGCTTTGGCCACCGGCTCAGCAAGCGGTGGCGCAGGCTTTTCGTCGGCCGGCAGCTGTTGTTCCACCGACTTCAAGTAAGACGGCATCGGCACATTTGCCTGCACCACGGGAGAAGGTGCTGTCTGCCCCAGAGCTTCCAGGGCCTTGAGCGCTGCCGCAGGAGTCGCAAAACGCTCCGCGCGATACTTGGCGAGCAGCTTGTCCATCACCTCCTGAAGGGCGGGCGGTAGGTCCGGCGCCAATGTGGTCAATGGTTGAGGCTTGTCACTGGCGTGACGAAGAATTTGCACCATCGCGTTGTTGTCTGGAAACGGCGGCTGCCCCGTCACGGCGTGGTACAGCACGCATCCCAGGCTGTAGAGGTCGGCCCGAATGTCAACCGTGCTGGCGCTCTGGGCTTGCTCGGGCGCCATATACAATGGCGTGCCCAGGACGGTGCCTTCCCTTGTCAAACCGCCAGCCGCTTCTTCATCGAATTGGGCCCGGCCCAGGCCAATATCGAGGATTTTGACTTGAGATTGCATGACCGTCTCACCCGCCGGCGGCACCAGCATGAGATTGGCCGGCTTCAGGTCGCGATGCACCAGGCCTGCCGCATCGAGGTGGATCAGGCCACGGAGCGCTTGCGTTATGACGTGCAAGGCCTCGCCGACCGGCAACTTGCCGTGCTCCTTGAGCACGCCCTCCAGCGTGTTGCCGTCGAGATACTCCATGACAATGTAATGCAGGCCGCTTTGCGTTTCGCCGACCTGGTAAGTGCGCACGCAGTTGGGGTGCTTCAAGCGCAGCGCCATTCGCGCTTCACGCTGGAAGCGAGCCAGGGTCTTCGAGTCTTTGCCGCGCGACAAGGGCAATACCTTGACGGCGACGACCTGGCCATGTTTGTGGACCGCCTTGTAAACGCCCGCCATGCGGCCCTGGCCGATGCGTTCGAGCAGTTTGTAATCGTCGAGAAAAAGCAACTCGGCGAAGCCTCGCTGGAGGACGCCGAGTTGGAAATCGGTGA
>DASRAT010000896.1:0-9560 GCA_035638015.1 Gemmataceae bacterium
GGGCCATTGCCGCCGTCCGCCGACGTGATCCGGCAAAAGATCGTTGCGTGCGATGGGTTGGTGTCGTTGCTCACGGACCGCATCGATGGTCCGCTTTTGGATCTGGCGCCAAGGCTCAAAGTCGTCAGCAACTTCGCGGTCGGCTTCAACAACATCGATGTGCCGGCGGCCACGGCTCGCGGCATTGCGGTCGGCAACACACCGGGAGTTCTGACCGACGCCACGGCGGACATGGCGTTTTGCCTTTTGATCGGCGCCGCTCGCCGTTTGGTGGAGGGACACCAATACAGTGTATCGGGCAAATGGAAAACGTGGGAACCGCTCGGACATTTGGGTCAAGACCTTGCGGGCCGAACGATTGGCATCGTCGGCATGGGCCGCATCGGCTACGCCCTGGCCAAACGCTGCCGCGGCGGCTGGGACATGAAGGTGCTGTATCACGATGTATATCCAAACGCCAAGGCGGAGAGCGAACTGGGAGCGCGGCGAGTCGAGTTTGACGCGCTATTGGCGGAAGCCGATTTCGTGTCGCTGCACACCGATCTCAATGACAAGACACGCGGCATGATGGGCAAGGAGCAATTCAAAAAAATGAAACGCACGGCAGTGCTCATTAACACAGCCCGCGGACCGCTGGTCGATCAAAAGGCGCTGGCCGAGGCGCTTAGCAATGGCACGATCTTCGCGGCGGGATTGGATGTGACCGATCCGGAGCCGCCTGCCGTGGATGATCTGCTGTTGACACTTCCCAATTGCATCGTGGCGCCACACATCGCCAGCGCGACGGTGAACACACGCAATGCGATGGCGGAGATTTGCGCTAACAATTTGATTGCGGGATTGACGGGGAAGGCGCTGCCGGCGTGGGTCAATCCGGAGGTGGAGGGGAAACGCAAACGATAGCAAGGGCCGCATGCGGCTTAGCGGTCGTCCAAATGAACTCCCCTCTCATTTTTTTCAGGCTGTCACTTTGGACTTTGCCGGCAGCAGCTTCTCCAACTCGCTCCACAAATCGGCAAATTGCCCGATTCTCGCATTTGCCGACTGCTCAATGAAACTCGTCCGTTCGGCCTCCCAATAATAGAGCAAACGATCCTCCGAGAAATCAGTCAACAAAGACGGCAGATTATGCAAGTGGTCGGCTTCGCGAGCACATGCCTCTGCTTGATTTTCCCAACCGGCCGCGCGGATTCGCAGCAGGCCGATGTTCAGGATTTGCACCAACACTCCAGCAATGGCGGGCGGACAAGTCATGAGCAATAACCTCGAAGACTAGCTCATTATTCTAATTCGATACGGCCTCGACAGTCGAGACAATGTCCGCCACGCCCGCCATCGCCCCCAGGCCAACATCGTCGCATGCCAGCCGTTTGCTGATCGGCGCCACAATGCGCAACTTGGGCAGCTGGCCATTGATCCAATCCGCCAAATCCAGCAATGGCAAGGCAACGGGCGGTTCCGTGCCAAGATCGGCGGCGATTTGGCGTAGATGCCGGCCCGTCGCGGGATGTTCCCACATCAATGTATTCATCGCCGGCGCTAATATCACGGGTCGAGTGCGATCCCAAGCTCGCCAGACGCAGGTCAAACAATTGTCGCACATGCCCAGAGCCAGCTTGGCCAGAGTGTTGGCGTCGAGCGGAGCGATCACCAACACATTAGCCCAGCGGCGCAGCTCGATGTGCAGCACGGGATCGCCGCGTTGCCAGCGCTGGCCGGGCCATTCGTCTTCATCAAGAAGTACCACGTCTTTGTTGCGCTTGCCGTCGACGCCGTCCAGCGTGGCGGGATCGAAGAAATACAGTGAGGAGCGCGTTGCCACGATCTTGACCTGGTGGCCCGCTTGCTTCATCGCATCGAACAATGGCGGCGTCATGATGGCGGCCACGGAGCCAGTCACACCAAGCAGCACGTTAGCCATGCGTCCGCTCCTTGTGTTTGCGTTCGACCGCGGCCAGCAACCGCTCGGCGAGTTCAGCTCGTGCAATGCGGGCATAGTGTCCATCCGCGCCAGGCCCGAGTAACGCCCACTGCTGTGCTCCTTCGAGCGTATTGGCAACCATCAAATCGGCGTCCGAATGCACACGCGATGGCTCGGCGATGGCCAACAGGCGTTGCTCGTCGATGCCAACCTCCAGTTTGAATTTCACCAATACGCCGCGAAAATTCCATTCGTGACGGACTTTGTCCACCAGCTTGGGCGCCCGCACTAAACGCAGCCACAACTCTGGTTCATTGCTTTTCACCTTGGCGGCTGCACGGTCCTGCACGGTCGGCGGATTGCCGATCCACGTTTGTTTGTCTGGATCAAAACTCGTTCCTTCCGCGGCAGCGAAAATCCCGGCGGGCAAGTAATCACTGACGGCGGCAGTGTGGATGAGGACATCGTAACCGTCCCGCGTCAGTGCGCGGCCCATGAGGAAATCGAGATCGTGAAAATGGAGATACGTCCACGTCCGCCAACGCTCGTCTGTCAGCGCCACGCGTTTGCCGACTTCCAAAACAGCTTCTGGATGAGAGGTCAACAAGGTGATGTGATGGCCCAGACGATGCGCTTCTACCGCGATGGCGGCGCCTGTGCGGCCGGTGAAAATGTTGGTGAGGCAGCGGACGCGGTCGATGGGCGCTTGCGTGTTGCCGGCGGTGACGAGGATTTTCATGGGGCTGCTCTCCAAGCCGCTTGCGGCTTAGCATTCTTTCCGCATTGTAGAGCAGTCGCGTCGGATTTGCGTGGGATTTCCCGGCTCATTTCTCGGCAAGCGCCGGCCGGCGGTATTGATCGATCATCGTGAGATGGCGTTCCAGGGCGGTTTCGGGCGTCGGGAAAATCGTCGCCAGGCGGGTTCGCAATGAACCAGGCGATTTCGTCGAGCGCAGGTCCTTGAGATAAGCAATCAGCACCTTGCGGGCTTCGGGATTGGTGTGCAGCATCAAATGCACCCAGGCCCAGGCCTCGCGGTACTCAGCGGGGTTCATCTGCTCCACTTCCTTGAGGTCTTCCAGACGCGCCAAATCAAACTTCGGCTGACCGTTGGGGCTTTGCCGCAGTTGCTTGACATGCTCGGCATTGATGGTGTTCTTGCTGGGCGCAATCTCGAAATACTCGGCAATGCCTTCGTCGAGCCACAGGGGCACATCCTTTAACACGCTATGCAGCAAAGCGTGCGTCAGCTCGTGGCGGAGATCTTGTTGAATGCGGTCGCCGTTGCCCCAGTAGGTGTAGACCAAAAGTTCCTCGCCGCCGATGCGGGGCTGGGCAATGAAAAAGGCTCGCCGCTTGGGCAGATCGGGGTACTTGGATTTCATGAAGCGCTCGTAGCGGTCGGCGTCCTCGAACAAGTATACTTGCACGACATTGTTGGACGACGGCAATTGCAGCGTCTTGTGAACCAGGTCGCGCATGTCGGACAGCTCTTTGAAGAGCGGCAAATCGGCTTTGATTTCGAAATCACTGACGAAAACGTACTGCGAGACGCGGTTTTGGTATTTGCAGGGAAGGCCCACAGCCTCGGGCGGAGCGGCCGACCTGGCAGTGTCTTTTTTGGCGACATCGGTTTTTTCGGGCGGCGTCGGATAAAGGTTGAGCAAATGGCAGCCGCTGAGCGCGGCCAGGCCGCAACAAAAAGCGGTCAAGCAGAGGAGGCGTAAACAGCGATGTCGAGCCTTGAGGAGCATGTCCTCTTTCCTTTGACCCGGGAAACGCCACAACCCGAAGGGCTTGGGACTTTAGCGGCAAGAGCGAAGAAATGCAATGGCGATGCCGCGCTCAGGTGAGCACTCGGCCGCGGCGGCGATTGCGGGCCACTTTGCGGGTGGTTGCCTCTTCGATGGCTTTCCACCAGCTTTTCCAGCCTCCCTTGCCGACCAGGTTCCAGAGCAGGTAACGGCGCAGGAACCGGAGTTTATCGGTCCGCGTCAATTGCCGGCTTTGATGAAAGCTGGCGTGCAGCCGAGCCAGGTTTTGGATGCGGCGCGACCGTGGCAGACGGGTGTGCTGGCGAACGCCGGCAAGGTCGATAAACCAGACCGGCCACGCGGGCAAGGGCAAAAGACTGGGAATGGGCACGCCGGGGGCGACGGCGTCAACGGGCAAAAACGGGGCCAGGGGGCGGTCCAGGTCCAACGAGATGATGAGATTGGTGGCTTTCAAATCGCGGTGCGACAAGCGCCAGTGGTGCAAGTGGCGCAAAGCGCGGGCCACAGCGTCCACGGCGATGCGGATGCGGGGACGCGATTGCTCGGGTGGCATTGTGGCCAGATGGCTGGCGAAGCGATGCAAGTCGAGTGCGTTGTCGATCTTTTCCGTGAGCAAGTAGGCTTCGCGGTGCATGCCGGCTTTGGCGCGATGCAGCACCATGAGCGGGCGGGCCGTCGGCAAGCAGCGTTCGCGGAAGCCGTGGCCGAATTTCCAGGAGCGCAAGGCGGGCGAGGGCCGCACCAAGGAAGCCAGGGGATCGGTCCAACTGCCGACGCGGAAACGCTTGTAGATAAAGCTTCGCTGCGTGCCGGCGTGGACGCAATCGATCTCGGCCACCGTGGAGCCGCGCGAGTCCTTGTACAGTTTGATGCCGGGTTGCCGAAAAGGCGCGTCGGGATCGGCCAGAAAGGCGGCCAATTCGTGGGCGTCGAAATCGGCGACGGCGTGGCCGATGACACCGGGCCAGCGAATGCGGCGAAAGTACTTGTTGCTGCGAAAACAACGTGGGTCGCGGTTTTTCCAGAAGGTCAGCGTCGATTCCAGAGCGCAACGTTCCACTTCTCCGGCTTTGACGAAATGCTCGCGATGCCCATGTGAGCCGCGGGGCCAAGCGCCGAATTTGCGAGCCTGGTAATAAGCACGCCAAAAACGCAAGCGGTCGGCACGGCTGACGCGGGGCGCGAACCAGCGCGCCACCAGCACGAGATTATCGCGGCTGGTCTGCCAGTCCAAGGCGGGGCTGAGCCGAACGGCGTTGAGGTCGATCAAAAAGAGTTTGATGTCATCGGTGTCGCTCAAGCGCACGAGGATATTGGCGGCGTGGAGATCGTCGTGGCGGATGCCGGCGTCGTGGAGGCGGGCGACAAATTCGCCAATCGCGGTGGCAAGACGCTTCCGAATGCGCGAGTGCCGCGGCGCTGGCATGGGCGCCAATGTTGAGGCCAGAAAACTGTTGAGTGTTTCCGTGTTTTCAAGCGCTCGCGTGACCAGATAGCTGTCGCAGGCGCCGAGAATAGTCCGCCGTTCGCCGAGGGCCAGTGGCTCAACGGTCGGCACGCCGCGCGAAGCGACGGCCACGGCACGGTCAAATTCCATGCGCGATTTGCTGGGCCGCACCAATTGCCGCAACCAGGCACGCACGTCGGGAAGGAGATTGTGTTTGACGTAGATGATTTGGCCATCGGCCAGTTGCACGCGCCAGACGACGCGATGCGGGCCTTGCTTGACAACGGTAGCGCGGCCTTCGCGGAGCCAATCGTCCATGCGTAAGCCTGCGGGACCGATCAACGTCTCGCGCAACTCAGGCGTCACCCACCAGCGAACGCCGGCGGCGGGGACCTCGGTCCAGGCGTCGAGCGGCGACGGACTCACGCCGGCACCTCCTCGGCGGCCGGCGTCTGGGCCAATTGATCCAGGGCGGCTACCCACCGGGCAGCGCCGGCGGCAACGCTGTATTCGCTTTCCACAATCCGCCTGCCTTCCTGGCCCATGCGGCGCCGCAACGCGGGATCGGCGGCCAATTGATTGACAGCCTCGCACCATTCCTCGGGCGTTTCGGCCAGGAAACCGGTTTCACCATGGCGGACCATCTCGGTTTGCACGCCCACGGGATTGGCGATGACTGGCAAGCCGGCTGCCATGTATTGCAGCACTTTGAGCCCGCATTTACCGCGGCTCCAGGAATCGTCAGGCAGCCAGCTAATGCCAATGTCGGCCTCGGCCAGTTCCGCTCCTTCGGTTGCGCTGGACCAGGGGCGAAACTCTATGGGCAAATGATCTAATGTCATGGGCCTGTCGCAAATCAATTTGAGGCTGACGCCCGGGCAATGGCGGCCGATTATTTCCCACAAATCGCGGACGCGCTCCAGGCCCTTGAGCGTGCTGGAAGAACCGATCCAGACAAGGCGGATGCCGTTGGCAGTCTGCCGGTGAGACGCAAGTGGATAAAGGTCCGTGTCCACACAAGTCGGCACAACACGCAATCTGGCTGCCGTGATCTGTGCCGCGGCCTGGTTGCCCAGGAATTCGTTGCCGGCAATGATGAGGTCGGCGGCGCGAACGGTGCGTGCGAAACCATGCTGACGAACGGAACTGACCAGGCTGGATTTGGTGTTGGAACTGCGCATGAACACGGCATCGTCGAAATCGAACACCAGCCGCTTGGCGGAACGGCGGACCAGCAACACTTCCCACGGTGCTAACAGGCGGCGCTGGACGATGACAACATCAGCGCGGCGTAGGTGCCGGTGTAGAAACAGCCGGCCGAACCACGAACGCGGCCAGGCTCGCAGTTCCAACTCGTGGCCGGCGTCGGCCAAATAGGAGCGAAACGCGGCCAGGCGGTAACGGCAGCAGACGTGATCCGCACTTTTGACCAGGGCTAATAGGTGCATGGTGTTGGACCTGTGACCATTGCTGGACGAGCCGCCGGGCTTGTCCCGGCGGGGATAAACCCCGCCTCTCGTATTCACTCCCGCCGCTCGTTTGACATTACGCGGCCATGCGTTGCTGGCTGGTTTCGCCGGCCAGCAGTTTTTTGTAGAGTTCCAGGTGCTGCTTCGCCACGCTGTGCCAGGTGTATTTGGAAACCAGCTGGCGTGTGGCACGAGCCATTTGCTGCATCGAATGCGGCGCCGTCAACGCTTGCTGGAGCCGTTTCGCCAATGCTTCGGGATCCTTGGGCGGCACCAGGAAGCCCGTGCGGCCATGGTGCACATTGTCCGCCAAGCCTGGCAAATCGGAAGCGATGACTGGTTTGCCCGCGGCATAACTCTCGAGGACAACGAGCCCAAAAGCCTCCCAGGCACGCGACGGCACCACGGCGGAGATGGCGTTTTGCAGAAGATAAGTCTTCTTCGAGCCAGTGACCTGGCCCACGAAGCGCACTCTTTCGTGGAGGTTCAATTCACGGCACTGTTTTTCCAGCTCGCCGCGCACATCACCATTGCCGGCGATTACCAGGTCCACGCCGCCGGAGGGCCGGACCTGGGACAACGCTTCGAGCAAAACATCCACGCCCTTGCCGCGGCTGAGCCGGCCAAGGAACAGAAGATATTTTCCGGCCTTGATGGCGGGATCGAGATCGTCCGGCGCGGGAGCGGTCTCCGCGAACGGCTCCAAATTCACTCCATTGGGTATGTCCACGATGTTGGCAGCGCCGGGACACAAGCGACGCAAACCGTCACGCGTGCAGCGGCTGATGGCGATCAATGCGTCGGCGGAGCGCAGGCCCTCGCTGTGCCGCTCGCGCAAGATTGGCTTGGCCAAACGAACGTTGTCAGGGTTGACATCGCCGCCGTGACTGGTGACCACCACCGGAATCTTCAGCTTGTCGCGGCTCAGGCCCGCCAGATAGGCCGGCGGATAAATGCCGTGGCAGTGGAGCACGTCGATGTCAATCTGACGGTGCAGCCGGCAAATGAACCAGCGATACCAACTCACCAGATAGCGCGTGGAGAAGAATCGCCAGTGGCGAATAACGGGATAGGGCAGCGTGCTGTCGTTGGGTCGCAACGGCCAGCGCGGCAGCGGGGCGAGAACAATGGGTTCGTGGCCCAAGTTCAAGAATTGGCGGGCCAGGGCATCGACCGCCATCTCCTGACCGCCCATCTTTGGCAGTGCCGTTTCGGTGTACAAGCAGATACGCATAGGTTCCCCCGCGCACTGAGTCCTTCCATGTGGCCGGCATTAGAGCCGAGTTGGCGATTTGCGCCAAGGCGAGACGCCGTTTTCAACCGACCCTTGCAGTGAGGGAGGGCAATGTGGGGGGCTATTTTGGTTGGCCGACCTTCACATTGGCTTGCGTGTCGCCTGGTCCTGGAGGCGACTTGACTGGCGGTGACGCGCTAACGTCAACCGGTGTCTCGATGGCCGGCGGCCTGTCCGGGGTTACGGTGATGATCCGCATGCCCTTGGCTTTCCATTCCACGGCATGCGACTTACTTGGATTTTTGTTGAAAATGCGGAAGTGGTTTTCCTTTTGCTCGGCGAGCAGGCAGTCGCCGTTGCAGTCGTCTATTATCAAGTTGGGAGTGCTGCCAAAGGGAACGGGATAAAAGACTTCGAGCTGGGTGTTGGGCGGCACGTTCACGCTGCCTTCCTGGGCCAACACGTGATCGTCGTGGACCGCGTCGCTGCCGCCGAAGTTGAGGGACAAACAGCCGAGGATGACGACCGTCACCATCACCGCGGCAAGGGCGGCGATTTGGGGGGAGAACATGAAGTTGGAAATGCGGGCGATATGGTTTTTCAGCGGCATTGTGAATCCTTTCACTTGCTGAGCGGGCGAGCGCGAAACCGCAAGCGGCGGCGGTTAGACGACGGCATAGCCGGTGTGTGGCCTGATCTCCGCCATCCGATAACCCAAAACGATTTGGTCGCGCGGAATGCCTGCTTCGGCCAATTGAAATGCCAGGCCTTCCTCGGTGCCATCGGTTTGGACCCAAATTTTGTCGCCGATTAGGTCAATGTGCGCCATCGTCCCGTAAATTCGGCGCCGCTCTACCCAACCTACATTGACCAATAAATAGTGATCACCCGCCCGATCAAAGACTGTCTGAGTCTGCACATTCCCTTTGGCGGAAGGGGGGCCGACGTGGCTTTGAAGCAGCGTTTCGACTGCCTTGCGGAGCGATTCTAGGGTAACCATTGAACAATCTCCTCCTTCACCGGATCAAAGCAAATGGCGCGAATCATGTTGCTTTTTACTAATAGCTGGCCAATCGGATCGTCAAAGAGCTCGAGAATATCCAAGGGGATCGCTAGAAAGAGTCGCCGGTCAGGCTCCGAACTTGACAAGATTGTGCGATAAAGAACCATTTGGCCCAAAGCTCTTTCCAAGTCATCCATGAGCGACCGACCAAGGAAACTCTTGATCTCCACCGCGATCCGTTCATTGGATTTTTCCGCGGCCAGCAATTGCTCGGCTCCAAGGTCAATATACAGTTTCCTTGCGCCCCACTCAATAATGTAGGGGTCGTCGGTAATCGTCCAGCCGTCCTTGACCAGGGCATTCTTCACGGCATTGTGGTAAAGATCTTTCGCGGGCATGATTCACCATTCTAACTCCGCAAGCGGTCAGGAACGGCGGTTTCGTTCGGTCATGGCCCGCCGAATGTCGCGCTGCGCCTCCGCGGTTTTCTGGTCCTGCCGCTTGTCATGCTGCTGCTTGCCGCGGGCGACGCCCAACTCCACCTTGGCCCGGCCGCCTTTGAAGTACATCCGCAGCGGCACCAAGGTAAAGCCTTTCTGCGATGCCTTGCCGGCGAACTTGGCCAGTTCTCGTTTGTGCAGCAGCAGTTTGCGATTTCGCTTGGGCTTGTGGTTCTGCTTGTTGCCCATCGTGTATTCGGGGATGTCGCTG
>DASRAT010000897.1:0-6606 GCA_035638015.1 Gemmataceae bacterium
GCGGCGACGACCACGGCGATGGCAAAGCTCGCCGCGGCGGCTCTGGAGCCTTGTCGTCTTTTTTCTCGTCCTTGTCGTCTTTCTTGGGATTGAACACATCGCAATAGGCTTGCCAAAGCCGCTCGCAGAAACAACCTGGATCGTGTTGGTCGCCGGCGCCAACGCTGGAGCCATTGGGAGACCACGTTTTGTATGGTGTGCCAGGCGCAATTACGGGCGGTGGGTTTGTTGTTTGCGATGGCGGCGAAGGCTGAAAACTGGGGCTCGCTGCGAAACGGGGTACGCCCGCCACACTTGCATTCTGCGAGGGCTGATTGCCAAGTGGCGAAGTATCAAATGGCAAGACAGACGGAAGTGTGTCCGACTGAAAGGGTGGTTCAGCCACGGTAGATGGGGCCCCTAGCGTGGCTCTGGTGTGCTGGGCGCCAGAATCGACCTGGCAGTTCGCAAGCGAAAAGCATAGCAGCAAAACCGTCTTCATCGTGGTCGTCCTTGCCAGCCGAGTGGGTGAATCGATGGTGTTGCCTCGGTGCGGCGCAGTGGCGGACGCACATGAGCCAATAGCGCACTTACGTTAAAGTTCGGCAGTTGACGGCATTGGCTTTATGGGTTTTGCCGATCACCAGCGATTTAACGATTAGGCAATTGCGGACTTGCAATTTGCAAGGGTCATCGTGCAGGATGCGAGACAAAATTTGGCACACGTTAATTAGCTCATTTCTTCAACCTCTTTAATTGGCGCATGTTGCGGCGTTCGCCCCGCTGTGGAATGGAAGTTGCTTTGAAGGGATCGTTCGAACTTTCTCTCTTCAAGGAGCATTCCATGAACTTGGTTACCGCCGTTATTCGCCCTCAACAACTTGGAGCAGTCCAAAAAGCTCTCAAAAAGTGCGGCATCGATCAAATGACGATCAGCAATGTGCTGGGCGGCGGCCACGAACCAGGCTACGGCTTTATCTACCGCAGCACCACGATTGACAACAAACTGCAGGCGCGGATCAAGCTGGAAATCGCGGTGGATGATAACGACGTGGAGAACATCGTCGACGCCATTCAACTCAGCGCCAAGACAGGCAAAGTTGGCGACGGCTTGATTTGGGTGCTTCCCATCGCGCACGCAGTGCGCATCCGGACGGGCGAAGACCTTACCTGGCAAGCGGCGCCTCGGCCGGCTGCTCCGGCCAGCACACGCGCAAGCCGACTTCACGATCGCTTTGCGACCGTTCATTAAGCAACCAAATTCGCCCCATCTGTTTGTCGTCCCTGAAAGGAGGGAACCATGTCAACCCCACAACAACCAGTGAAACCGGCCCAACAACCGGTCAAGTCCACGCCGCCCCAAACCGGCAAGCCGCCCCAGCAACCGCTCGGGACGCCGGCCAACCCGGTAGCGCCGCAACAGGCCAAGCCGTAGTCCAACACGATTCCGCTCGCTCCGTGCCGCGCAACCAATTTTGTACATTGCCACCGCGGCAGGGAGTTGAGCGGGGTTTGTTAGAAGCTCTACACCTCAGCAAGTTGGCGCGGTTCAAAAAAAGCTTACACCCAGGAGGACACGCCCGTGAAAATGATTGTCGCGCTCATTCGACCCGAACACCTGCGCTCTGTGCGGCAGGCGCTCAAAATGACCAAAGCCGGGCAGGTCACGGTGCGGCGCCGAAAGCCTCATCCTGATCACCGGGCCAACTGGCCAAAACTCCGCTTGGAGGCCTACTCCGAAGACACGGACGTCGACGAAATCGTTCAGGCAGTTCGACACGCGTCTGTTCCCGGCGGGCCTGGTGCTGTGGAGGAAGGCAGGATCTTTGTCGTTTCGCTAGACGAATGCAATGATCTTGGTGTGAATGAATGTACGGTTCTGAGCCCTCAGTCGCTCTAAAGGCCTTCGTGGTCGTGCGATCATCCGTCCTGCACATTGGCCTTTGGCAGGTCAACCACATTTTCCCAATCCATGGCGAGCACTATCTCAGCGGCTTCCGTATTGAATGACGAGGGCGCCGGCGACAATCAGGCCCAAGCCTGTCCATGTAGTGGCCGGCACGTCCTCGCCCAAGACAAAGCGGCCGGCAAGCACACTGATTGTGGCGAAGACGGCGACGTATACGCCCAGCAGTTTGGAGAAGTCCCACTTGACGAGATTGACGACAAGGCCATAGCAAGCAAGCGCCAAGCAACCGGCGCCTATCCACAACCAACTGCCGTTTTTAAGGCCTTGACGCACAACCCCATCGCCGCCGACCTCCAGGATGGCGGCCGCGACAAAGACGAGCCAGGCAACGAACGGCAGGCTGAGGTTTTCCATGATGCGCTTTCTGCAAACCTGGCGCTCCGAGCTTGGTCTAGAACCGCAAGGTCTTTTTCTTTCCATATGCGGGCTTACACGCAACTGCTCAGCTCGATGCAAATACACTAACCCTGATATCGCTATCCGCAACGTGCAGCGGTCCGATCTGAGGGAGTCAAATCATGTCTGAAACAGAATGGTTTGCCTGTGATGACCCGGACCTCCTACTTGAGGCCTTGCAAGGAAAAGTGAATCGACAGCATCTAGTAGATTTCGTTCGAAGGTGCTGGGAGCGCATCGAAAACCAATTACCGCCGCATCATGGCGATTGCACGGTCGTCGATCAGTTCGCCGCGGCCGCCTTTCAGCAGAGCGATCACGATGCGGTCCTCTACGCATCAGAGGCAGCTCTGAAGGCTGCGCGGTGGGCGCGTGATCTTACCGATGAGCGACGAAAGCAAGCATCCTTGCTGCGCCAGGTAGTCGGTCGTCCACCGTCATGAAAAAGCGGTCGAGTCCGCATCGCACAGGCAGTACGCATCCGGACAGGCGAAGAGCTAAAATGGCAGGCGGCACCTCAGCCGGTTGCTCCGGTAAACGCTCGGGCAAGCCGCCTTCACGACCGTTCATTAAGCAGCCATTTTCGCCTGGCAGTGTGGGGCAGGTTTCCAACCTGCCGTTCTGACGCGTAGACAGTTTGGAATCCTGTCCCATAGACCGGCCCCACTCCCTAGAATCGCAGGGTCAAATCGAAACCGTACTGCCACATGTCCCGGCGGGCGCCATTGTCAAATGCCGGCACATTCCAGTTGCGATAATAGCCGATTTCGGGCCGCACCTGCAGAACGGAGTTGAAATTGTGTGACAGGCCGATGGCGTTGCCCGTGTAGTTGCCCGGGAAGCCATAGCGCGTGCCGTGCTCATCTTTCATCCACTCATTGCGGAAGGTCAGGTAATCCTTGTCCGAAAGCTGGAACATGGTGTAGTTGAGGAACCCGTAGGTCAGCGACAGCCCTGGAATGGTGGGTCCAAGACCGCCGCCGCTGTTGAACTGGAATGGCCCGATGCTTGGCGTTCCACCCACAGCCGCATCGCGCTCCCACAAAATGTAACCCTCGGTTTTCGTGAAGATTTGCTTGCAGAAGCGGTGCTGCCAGGTGCAGTTAAGGATGTTGTAGTTGTGGTGGCCGGAAGGCACGCCTTCCACATTGAAATATTGGAACTCGTCATTGCTGATGGAGTTGAGGACGGTGTATATGGAGTCATTGTTGTCCTCGGCCACCCAGCGGACGCCGAACATGCCGGCGGGGACTGCGCCTTGATACCACGGCGCCATGTCAGCCCCGGCGTGGATGGCCCCTTGCACCATCCACTGCGGGTTGAGCATGATACTCGCCATGACGCCTGTTTCGGTGTAAACGTCTACGGTGAATTGAATCGAGTGCGTGCCCATGTAATTGTCCGGCGCGAACTGGGTTTCGATGTCCGGACAGGCGATCCAACGGCCGACATGGATGACCATGCCCTGGGCCACGCCGGGAATGTAAAAATCCGCGAAGACTTCCGTGGGATCCCAACCGTAGAGGCGATTGTGGACCAGGAGTTGGTCGCTGAACCAACCGCCGGCCGTGAAATATCGGTAGTCGATGCCATAGTCGCCGGTGATGCGGAAGCCCCAATCGCAGTGCTGGGTTTGCACAGTGTCCAGTTCGCGCTCCAGCCGAAGCACGGCTTGGTCGAGCACGAAGGCGTTGGGCTTTACCCAATAGGAGTCGATCGTATTGGAAGCCTTGCAGGTACTCCAGTTTCCCGAGGCATTGATCCAGCCGTAAAGTTTGACCCTGCTATCTTTGATCTCTTCGCCGCATGGACCGCCGTAGACGGCCTTCATTAGCGGGTAAACGGAGTCGCTTACTGGCACCCCGATCAGGGGAAAGCCCTGGTATTCGGCGGTTGGAAACGGCGGCGAATCAAAGGGCGCTGGCATGGCCCGACGGGGCGGCGGCGCTGGCTCAGGGGCCTTGTCGCCGTTTTTCTCGTCCTTGCCATTACCATTCTTTTCTTCTTTTGGCGGATTGAACTCGTCGCAATAGGCTTGCCAGAAACGCTCGCAAAAACAGCCTGGAGCTTGCTGACAGCCATTGCCATTGCCGTGGCCGTTGGCCATCTGGAAAGCAGGCTGCATGTTGTGCGAATAAAAAGGCGTCGGATAATTGTACGGTGTGCCGAGCGATTGAGGCGTGGCTAACGGAGCGGCATAGGGGCTCGGCGAACTGGATACCGGACCAAATGGTTGCGGAGCAGGCTGCACGGCTGGGGGGTAAGCAGGCGGCAAGCTTGGTTGTGTGGCGGCAGCGGGAACGACCTGCTGGGCGCCCACTGGCGCCGCATTCAAAACCAAAACGCTGGGACTGCCCAGTTTGGCCGCGCCCGCGGAGTTGGAGGAACCAGGAGAGTCAGGAAGCACGGGGAAGGTGCGAGGTTCCACTTGGCCGAAGGCTAGCGTTAGGCCCATGAGAAGCGCTGTTTTCATGGCGGTAATCCCCACTTCGAAGGTAACTGGCGGTTACGTACTGCTGGATACCTTTGGATTCGGCAAGGCGACGGCGCAAGCTTTACTGGTTTTGCCGGTTATCCGAATTCTCCCAGTCGCGCAAAATGCAAGGCCTGCGTGCAACTTGCAAGAGTGGCCTCAAACCAACGCACGCGTCAATGGCCAAGTTGTGCCTGGACTTTGTCAACCTGCCCGGCGATAATTTCCTCATGCCTGTGGGGAGTTCCTCATCGAGGGGAGGCGACCATGCTTTTACACCGCCATGTCGTTCGCTGGCTGCCCGTGGGCGGCTTGTTGTTATTGGTCTTGGCCGTGCCCCGCGCGGCCGGCGACACTTTCCAGTGGTCCAAATACGAGGGCTATCCCGACGCCTGGTATGATAGCTTCGAGGCCAAGGAGATTGCCCGTAATGTCCTGTCGTGGCAATCGCCCGCGGGAAGCTGGCCCCAGGACATCGACACCGGCGAAAACAAATACGAAGGCGATCCCAAGGAACTCAAAGGAACGTTCGAGTCCGGCGCCTCCACCGGCGAATTGCGCTACCTCGCCCGCATCTTCCGCGTCGGCAAGGATGAGCGCTATGGCGACGCCTTCGACAAGGGACTCAAGCACATCCTCGATGCCCAGTACCCGACCGGCGGCTGGCCGGCATTCGCGCCGCCGCCCAAGATGACCTACGAGCGCCACATCGCATTTCATGATTATTGCCAGGCCAACATCCTGCACTTGCTTCGCGAAATCGCCAACGCCAAGCAGTATTCCTTTCTGCGCAAGGACAAACGCGACACCATTCGCGACGTGTTCGAGCGCGGCATCGAATGCATGGTCAAATGCCAGATCGTCGTCAAGAATCAACGGACCGGCTGGTGTGCCCTTCACGACGAGGTGACGCTGCAGCCGCGGGCCGGCTCGAAGTATGAGCCGGTGGCCATTTACTCCGCCGAAACCGCCAGCAATCTGCTGTTTTTGATGACCGTCAAGGACCCCAGTCCGGCGGTGATCAAGGCGGTCCACGGCGGTTGCCAGTGGCAGGAGCGCGTCAAGCTGGCCGGCATCAAGCTGGCCGTCAAGGACGGCGTCGTCGCCGTGGTCCGGGACACCAAGGCGCCATATCTTTGGACGCAGTATTACGAGATCGAAACCGGCAAGTCGATGTTCCTGACGCAGAACGCCACCGTCAAATACAAGTTCACCGACATCGAGCCGGCCATGCGTGGCGCCTTCATGTGGTACGGCCCCTGGGGCCGGGACGTGATCTCCGCTTACGCCAAATGGAAGACGAAGTTCCCCCAGTAGCACGAAAGACAGACCGCCAAGGCCGCCAAGGCCGCCACGTTTTCACGAGGCAAGCATTGGCTTTCTTGGGCAAATGCTTTGGGTTTGCCGTTTGTCGTCTAACACCACGTATATAATGCCCGCTTTTTGGAAACGACTTCCTAGTTTTCACCAAGGGGATCAAGGGGATCAAGAGGCGCAAGGGGCGCACCGCTTACACGACATGGGCGGTGAACGCCTTCTCCCACCAACCGCATCATTTTCCAACAGCCGCTGTTTCAAAGTGCGTCCCTTGCACAACCGCGACGCGCAGCGACACAAAATCGGAACACAAAATCGGTGTCAGTTCAATAAATCGGGTCGCGGTAGGGACGGCCCTTGCGGACCGCCCCCCGCACAGATCCGTACGTGCAGCATTACCGCATACGGCTCTTACGTCAGGTACTTCGCCTGAAAGCGCGTACTCGGATAAGGATGCAGAATCCTGGGTCGC
>DASRAT010000898.1:0-3679 GCA_035638015.1 Gemmataceae bacterium
GGACAGACACCGCCTATCTGTCCACTGACGGCACCTGGGACATCAACGACGTGCCGCTCGGCCGCGTCAACTTCACCGGCGGCACTCTCGCCCCTGGCGCCACTTATACACTGACGCTCAACACCCAATTGCCTCCCACAACGCCGGGCCAGTACCGCGTCATTGTGCGCACCGACATCTTCAACGAGGTTTATGAGCGCGAGTTCGAGAGCAACAACCGCACCGCCTCGGCCGACGTGCTGACCGTAAAGGTGCCGGAAATTCAGCTGGGTGTCCCCTTCGCGACCACGCTTTCGACCGGACAGGTGCGGCTGTACCAGGTGCGTGTGCCACAGGACAAGACGATGCGCGTCAGCCTGACCAGCGATGCCAAGAACGCCTCGAACGAACTGTTCCTGCGTTACAACACATCGCCGACATTGGCCAACTACGACGCCGCTTACCAGGGCGGCCTGGCCACTGACGTGCAGGCGATCATCCCGGCCACGGAGCCGGGCCTCTACTACGTATTGGTGCGCGGCTTTGCCGAGCCGGCCGCGGACACCCCGGTCACCCTGCTCGCCGAGTTGGTGCCGCTGGCCATCACCGGCGTCAATTCCGACGTCGGCGGCGACAGCAAGTACGTCACCACGACCATCACGGGCGCCCGCTTCAGCTCCAGCGCCATCGTCAAGGTAGTGCGCCCCGGCATCGCCGAATACGAACCGGTGGTCTACCAGGTCGTGGACGCAACCAAGATCATCGCCACTTTCGACTTCACCGGCGCGCCCCACGGACTTTACGACCTGGAGGTCATCAACCCGGGCGGCGATGAGGCCGTCATCCCCTACCGCTTCCTGGTCGAACGGGCCATTGAGCCGGACGTGACCATCGGCGTCGGCGGGCCGCGGGTCATCTTGGCTGGCGACGCCGGGACCTACAGCGTGGCCCTGCAAAGCCTGAGCAACCTCGACACTCCCTACGTCTTTTTCCAGGTGGGCATCCCCGAAATGGGGAACAACCAATACGTCTACAACCTCCCGTTCGTGAAATTCAGTTCCAACTTGCGCGGCGCTCCGGACAACAGCGACAGCGTCGCCTATGCGACGCTGGACTCGGAGGTCAACACCACCGGCACCGATCTTGCCCCAGGCTACCTGTTCAACGAGGACGCCAACGGCTTCACGGGCTTCTCTTTCAATCTTTCGACCTACCCTGGGCTGAAGGAATTGCACGACCGGGCCTGGGAAGCCCTCAAGGCACAGATTTACGCCGCTTTCCCCGACCTGGCGGCATCAGGGGCTCTTGATCGCGGGCCCGCCGGGCTGGACCAAATCCAACCTGGCCTGACCGACCTCTACAACCAGCTTGCCGCGGTGCCGAGCGATTGCGAAATACCGTTCATCCCGTTCCGCTTTGACCTGGTCGCGGCGGCAACGGCCATGACCCGCGATGAGTTTATCGCTCACGCCACCGCCGAGGCGGAGAAACTACGGCAAGGCATCCTGGCCGACAACAGCGGAGCCACGCCCGCGCTTTTGACGCTGGCTGCCGATCAAACCGGCTGGCGCGATCTGTTTCTGACCTCGCTCACCCAGGCTGGCCTGCTCCGCCCCGCCGACGCGCTCCCGGTCATCCAGGACCAGAACAAAATTGTCAGCCTCATGGCCACGTTCGCGGCAGGCATCCTTGTCGGGCCGGCGGGCGAGCAAATTCAAACCTCCGGCAACCTCAGTGACTTCTTCGAGCACATCCGCTCATGGTATGGCAACAACTCGAGTTTACTGGCCCCGGTCGAGTCCCTAGACCATCGTGTCAGCGATTGCCAGGAAGGCGATATTCCCATCCCGGCCCTGCCCGATTTCGCGGATTACAACCTCGGCCTGTCACAGCCGACCCATTTCGAGGCCTTCCGCGTGTACGTTCCGTGGATTCCGTTTGAGGACCGCGGCGCCGGCCTGCCCGCCGACTTCCAGGTCAACGGCCCGGCGCCCGTGGATAACTCGCCGTTCGTCCCCCTCGACCTGACGCGCTACCTCCAGGGGACCGCCGCCCAGGGCCTCGCCTCGATCACCGGGCCACAGACCGTGGACACCGGCGGCTGGCTGCCGCTCAAGCAATCGCTGCCGTACACCATCAACTTCGCCAATGCGCCGACGGCCACGCAACACGTTTCCGAGGTGCGCATCGTCACGCACCTGGACGACAGCCTCGACATCTATTCGTTCCGCCTGGGCGACATCAAGATCGGCAAGATCAACCTGCACCTGCCGTCAGGCCGCGCCTTGTTCCAGGGCGATTTCGACTTCTCCCAGACGCTCGGCTTCAACCTGCGCGTCAGCGCCGGCGCCGACCAATACAAGCACGAGGCGACTTGGTTGCTTCAGGCCATCGATCCCTTGACCGGCGAATTGATGCAAGACCCGAACAAGGGCCTGTTGCCGCCGAACAATGCCCAGGGCGAGGGCGCCGGTTTCGTCAGTTACACGATCTTACCCGACGATCTTTCTCCCCTGGCCGTCACGGGGCATGAGGTCAAGGCGTCAGCGCGGGTGTTTTACAATAATGCCCCGCCGGAAGACACGCCGGAGTTGTCGCAGCGTCTGGACGCGGTGGCACCTGCCACGGCGTTGACGGTCACGCGCGTTTCGGCCGGCTCCAACAACTACGTTGTCCAGTGGAGCAGCACGGACGACGCGGGCGGCTCGGGTTTCAAGCACGTCACGCTCTATGTCTCCACCGATGGCGGCACCTTCAAGATCTGGCAAAAGCAGTTGACCGATGCCTCGGGCAACCTGGTGTACGAAGGCCTGGCCGGGCACAGTTACGAGTTCCTGGCCCTGGCGAGCGACCTGGCCGGAAACCGCGAGACGCCCACACCCGGCGCCAAGGCAGAGGATGACGGCTCCAAGGTCAATCTGGGCGCGCCAGCCAGCGTACCGGAAACGACTGCGCCTAATTTCGGCATCCCGCCCACGCCCACCCAGCAACCCTCTACCAACCCGCTGTTCACGCAGGCGGAGCAGGCGATCCCCGCGGCGCCGGCCCCAGGCCGTGCGGCGGAATATGTGCGAACACTGCGGCCATTCGCCGCGTCGGCATTCGCCCGCGGCATCGAGCAAAGCAACGCCAACATCGGCCCCATGGCCATTGCCGAGACGCCCGAAGGCGACGTGCTCGTCAGTGGCGGCCCGACGCGCGGCTCGATCTACCGCTTCAGCCACGACGGGGGCGATGCCCAAACGCCGTGGGCCGTTGAGCCTTACCCCATCTTTAACATGGCTTTCGACGCCCAGGGCCGGCTGTGGGCGACCACCGGCGGCGGCCCGTTGCTTCAACTCAACCCGGACTCCGGCGCCGTTATCGCTACCTACGGCGACGGCATCACCATGGCCATGGCCATCGACCCGATCAGCGGCAAGATTTACGTCGCCAAGGGCGCCGTTTGGTCCGGCGGTGTCAACGGTGTTGGCGGCGGTGTCGAAATCTTTGATCCGGCCACCAGCCAGTTCACCCACTTCAGCAAGGATCTCAACTTGCGTGTGGCCTCGTTGGCCTTCGCGCCGGACGGGACCCTGTGGGCGACGACCTGGCCCGACCGGCATCAGGTGGTCCGCTTCACCCCGCAGCGCCGCGCAGAAGTGATGCTCACCTTTGACGCCGACGTGGACTCGCTGGCCTTCGGCCAACCGGGCACGCC
>DASRAT010000899.1:0-2112 GCA_035638015.1 Gemmataceae bacterium
AGCTGAGGTTCGGCATTACGCGGGCGTCGGCGCCTGCTTTTTCCAGGAACCGATCTTCCAGGGAATTGCCCTGGCGAATTACTTCTAGAGACGCCTGCTCGACCAGATCGCCTTTGACGATGATGCCGACGTGAGTGCAGAGCTTTTCGACGATGTCCAGCACATGCTACGTGAGAAACACCGTCGAGCCGCGAGCCACATAGCCTTTGAGCAGATCCCGAACGGTGCGCGAGGTCACGGCGTCCACGCCTTCAAACGGTTCGTCGAGGAACAGCAAATCCGGATTGGGAAGCAGGGCGGCGGCGAGCGCCAGCTTTTTCTTCATGCCATGCGAGTATTCCAGCGACAGTTTTTTCTCTTCGTTTTCCAGACCGAGCAAGGGCAAAAGTTCATCAATGCGGCTGCGGATGGTGTCTCGCTGCAAAAGGTGCATGCGGCCGACGAAGGTCAGATACTCGCGTGCCGTGAGATTGTCGAACAGGGCCAGATCCTCGGGGATGACGCCCATGCGGCTTTTGGCCTCCAGCGACTCGCGCTGGTCGAGCATGTTCTTGCCGAGAACGAGCACCTGGCCTTCGGTCGGCGCCAGCAGACCGGTCAGCATTTTGATGGTGGTCGATTTGCCGGCGCCGTTGGGGCCGAGGAAGCCGTAAAAGGTGCCGCGTTCAACCCGCAACTCGATGCCGTTGACCGCGCGAAAACCATCGAAGAAGCGGGTCAAGCCATGGGTTTCAATTGCCAGGGTCATGAAGGTCGTTCCGAAGACGCGCTTTTGCCACGTGCTTGATCTTACAGCCAACGGCAAGCGCTTGCCACCACCGGGCCGCAGCTGTCTGCCATCATTCATTCGACAGCAGCGTCGCCAACGGTTTGGTTTCGCGGAAGTTCTCCAGGATGCTCTTGACCACCACGACCAGCGGCACCGCCAGAATCATGCCGACGATGCCCCAGATGGTGGCCCAAAAAGCCAGCGACAAAATGATGACCAGCGGGCTGAGGTTCAAGCGGCTCCCCGCCAAACGCGGCTCGATGGCATAGGCAATCAGGTTTTGGATAATCAGCAAAACCGCCAGGATTGCCAGTGCCCAGCCCGGGTCTTCGAATTGCACCAGGCTAAGCAACACTGGCAAGATCACCGTCACGTAGCTGCCCAGGTAGGGAATGTAATTGAAGAGAAATGCCAGAATCCCCCAAAAAACGGCGTAATCGACGCCGAACACCAGCAACACGAGGGCCGTCGAGGCGCCGGTCAAGACGCTCATCGCGGTCTTGACGGCAAGGTACTGGGCGATGGAAGCGTGAATGCGGTCCACGGTGGCGACGATGTCCCGGCCGCGCTGGCCTTCAAAGCTGTTGTGCAGCCGGCGGGTCAGGCTGCTGCGTTCGGCCAGCAGAAACACCAGGTAAATCACCACCACCACCATTTGCGACAAAAAACCAAAAAACGATCCCAACGCCGATTGCAACATGTGGATCTGGCCTTCCAGCGAATGCTCCTCGCGATGAACGAACAGGTTGAGTTGCTCGGCCGCCGGCGCCGGCAATCGCTCCGTGGCCAACCGGCCCAGGTTTTTGAGGTTTTTCTGATAGACCTGCCAGTTGCTGTTGAAGTCCGCGATGCTGTAGTAAATCATCTGGCCCAATCCGAAGGAACAGCCCAAAAACAGCAGCACGATGATCGCAAACGACAACATGGGCGGAACACGATGGCGCACCAGCCAGGCGTGCACAGGCATGATGAGGTACACGAGCAGGGCCGCGATGAAAAGCTCCTGCAACACGGCCTCGAACATTTGCAGTAAATGGATCGCCAGAACGACAATCAACATGCACATGGCCACAAGATGGACCTGGCGAACGAACGGCGTGCCGGCGTCACTGGGTGGTGGCAGAAGATCAGGCGGGTTGGCGGACGCATTCATGGCATTGAATTCCAGTCAGCGGCTGTGTAACGGTGCGCCCTTGCGACGCCAAGTCATCGGCTATCTTAATGACAGGCAAGCCGAGCGTGGCCAAATTAGCTTGGCCAACATCGCCCGCATTGAACTCGCCGACTGCGGCCACATGGCGATTTACACCCATCCCGAACTGCTGGCGGACGTTGTCCAAGAC
>DASRAT010000900.1:0-3101 GCA_035638015.1 Gemmataceae bacterium
TTGGACGATGCCGATCCGGGGTTGGAAGCAGGCTTTGAACCACTTCGCCATTATGTTCGAAGACCGCCTCCCAGCCAGCGCCAGAAATTGAGCGGCAAAAACTGTTCCTAATGCAGCTGACACAAAAGGAATTACAGGCCCTCGCGGTTTTCAGCAGCTTCTTCCAGCGTCTTGCAAACCAGCACCACAATCTCCCGCGTTTTCTCCGTACCATTGGTTTTGGACATCTTGCGAATGGCGCGGAATAAATGCACAATCTTGAATCTGCCGTTGTGAACTTCAAATCGAATATCCGGCGGTTCGTTGGCGATGTCATTAATGAATCGCTGGATACCCGTGATGATCGCCCCCGTAACCTCTCCAGATTCCCTGCCGTAGCAAACAGTGAATGACGGTTCGATCAGTTGCGTTCGCGACGATTCGTTGGAAACCAACACTTCCAGGGTGTCGGTGTCCTTGTTATACAGCACCATTGGCTCGAAGGGGCCAGTGGCAGCCTTGCTCAAAACGAACTCTTGAAATTCCACGTTCGTCATGGTTGCAATCGCGCGGCATCGCGAACTCGGAATCTGCTCCGTCCCCTGGGCCAGCTTTCTGGCCTTTATTTTGGTCCGACACTTGGCGGCACTCCCTACAACGCACTTTAGTCCAGTTTATCTTGTTCCACCAATCGCGTCGATGACAACTTCGGATGTCACAGCATACAACAATTCTGTGTTCGGGTACAATAACGCAACAGGCCTCGCTGAAAAGACCACGCATGACCGAGGTGCCACCCATGCCCATCACCCCCAACATCCACCGCCTCTTCGGCCATTTCCAAAACCTTAACCTCCTCGCGCTCCTGGCCGATCTGCGCAGCCGCCGCATGGCCTGGCAAGCCTGGTCCAGCGGCGACAATCTCTGTCCCGTGGCTCACGGATTGCCCGCCGGTCAACACGTCCGCGAGTTGAATATCCTGGGCCAAATTGCCGACATCGAACGCGGCTGCGACTATGCCGCCCGCCATTTGGGCGCCGATCCTGCGACGGTGTACCGTTTCGTCCGCGCCTGGGACGACCAGTTAATCGGCCCCGATTGGCTGCTGCGGCAACTCGAGGAAATGTGGCAAGAACGCCTGGCCGATGCCGTGGCGATGCAAGAATTCCTGCAAGAGTGTGCGCCAGTCAAGGTCTACGTGGCGTGAACGCGAACTAAAGAGAGTGAGGCAATGGCATCAACATTAGTGCTAAGTGCGGCATTTGGCTATGGCATCAAAGAGATCTGGGTCTTCGTCGAGTCCCTGCGCCGCCATTATGACGGCGACGCCGCGATGCTGGTAAGCAGTCGAGGCCCAGACGAGCTTTACGAATACCTGCGCTCCCGGAATATCCGGGCCATCTACTTCGACTGCCCTTACTGGATGGTGGTGCACATCCAGGTCGGCAGGTATGTCCGCTACGAGGAGTTTTTGCGCGAATGCCCCACGAAATACGACAAGATCTTGCTCAGCGACGTTAATGACGTGGTGTTCCAGGCCAATCCCTTCGCGGCCCTTCCCGAAGGTGACTTGCTGTTCTTTCTCGAAGACCCGCGGATGACGATTACCCAATGCCCGTCCAATCGCCAATGGGTCCACCAAATTTATGGTCAGGAAGGCTTGACCAAGTTATTCAACAAGCGGATATCGTGTTCGGGGACCACCATCGGCGTCCATGACTCGATTCTTTACTACATCGACCACCTGTTGACGCAGGCCAAGCCTGATATCCTGAAGCAGATCACCGATACCAAGGGGCACGACCAGGCGATCCATAACTATCTTCTGTACACAGGTGTCCTTCCAGAAATCAGGACGGTGGAAAACGGGGAAGTCGTCTACACCCTGTATCATGTGCCGGAATCAGAAATCGCCGTCACCGACAAAGGCATCGCCGTGGCCGCCACGGGACACATTCCTGCCATTGTCCATCAATACAACTTCAAGAAGAACGCGGACGCCTATGTGGCCCAGGCCTATCCGCGTCCGGGATAAACCCGCATCGGCGTCTCTGACCATTCCAGGAGCGGCATTCATGACCGCAGCGACGGACACCTTTAGCCTGGCCTGGCAATATCACCAGGCCAACGACCTGCCGCGAGCGGAACAACTTTACCGTGAAGTCTTGCGGACCACACCCGGTCACGCCGATGCCTGGTGTTTTTTGGGCGCCATCTGTCATGCCCAGGGCCGATGGCCCGAAGCCGAGCAGCATCTTCACCGTGCCTTGCAACTGGCCCCGGATTATCCGACGGCTCAAAACCTGCTGGGAATCGTCCTCGCCCAGCAAGGCCGTCACGACGAAGCAACCAGCTGCTTTCGACAACTGCTCAACCGGCATCCCGAAGACGCCGAAGGCAACAGCAACCTAGGAAACTTGCTCAATTTGCAAGGCAAACACGATGAGGCGATCTTCCACTGCCGCCGCTCGTTGCAAAGCAACCCACATAACCCCGCGGCCCATAACAACCTTGGCAATGGCCTGCTCCAAAAAGGCAAACGCGACGAAGCCGCCGCCAGCTTCGAGGCGGCGTTGCGCCTTGACCCCAACTTTGTGGAATCCCACTTGAACCTGGGCGCCGCGCGGCATGGCCAGCTGCGGTTTGAGGAAGCCGAGGCGCATTACCGGGCGGCTTTGCGTTTGCGGCCCAGCAACAAGCTCCGCGTGCTTTTGGCCTGTCTGCTTCCTCCCATTTACAACACGCTGGAAGAACTGCAAACTCGCCGCCGCCGTTTAGTCGAAGACCTTCGCCAGCTCCGCCGCGAAGGCGTAGTCGTCGATCTGGCCACCGACGAATCCTCGGTCGATGTGCCCGCACTGTTCTATTTGCCTTACCAGGGCTTGAACGACCTCGACATCCAGCGCGATTTCGCCTCGCTCTTTCGGCCCCTGCAACTGCCACCGCCAACCCCCCGAAAACCCGGCGGCAAAATCAAGATCGGCTTCCTGTCGCGTTTCCTCAAGGACCACACCATCGGCCGCTTGATGTGCGGCTTGATCGCCAACCTGTCGCGCGAGATCTTTGATGTAAGCGTATTGTCGATTGGCCGCCACCAGGATGCCCTGGCTCAGCGGATTCAG
>DASRAT010000901.1:0-2587 GCA_035638015.1 Gemmataceae bacterium
GGCATCCCTTTCGCGGGATTGACAAAGCTCAGGTTTCGGGCAAATTGTCGCAATTCCATGGCCTGGGCGGCCATTGGAGGCCAAATTATTCAAATCGAACAAATTAGAATTGTGCGGCGTCTAATCGCACAGAGAAAACTATGAAAAAAATTGCTCTCGGACTTATCGCGTGTTGGGCGCTGCTGCAAGCAGGCGCGGAGGAATTGCAATGGCTGACCGACCTGCCCAAAGCACAGGCGCAAGCGAAAAAAGAAAGTAAATTAGTGATGCTGGATTTCACCGGTTCCGACTGGTGCGGATGGTGCATCAAGTTGCACAAAGAAGTCTTTTCCAAGCCAGAGTTTGCCAAGTATGCCAAAGAAAACCTGGTGCTCGTCGAAGTGGATTTCCCTCGTCGAAAGCAGCAGAGCGAGGAGATGAAAAAAGCCAACCAGGCTTTGCAGGAAAAGTACAAAATCGAAGGCTATCCAACGATTATCGTTCTGAATGGTGATGGCAAAAAAGTCGGCGATTTAGGATACATGGATTCTCCCAAACCGTTCATTTCAAAATTAGAAGAGCTGAAGAAAAAGAGTTGAGTTCAGGTTGGGTTTGGAAAGGTTGGCTCTCGTGAGCCGGAAGGACAAGTGAGATGCTTGTCCTTTTTTCTTCATTGGCTCGTTCTCACTTGCACGCGGACAAGTTGGAGGTAGGCTCATCGCCACACTGAGATGAAAGCAATTCTGGCGTTGGAAGATGGATCTGTGTTTCACGGAGCAGGGTTCGGCGCGCGTGGGTCCGCCTGTGGCGAGGTCTGTTTCAACACGTCGATGACCGGCTATCAGGAAATCCTTACGGATCCCTCTTACAAGGGCCAAATCGTTACGATGACCTATCCGCTGATTGGCAATTACGGAGTCAATCTCGAGGATGTCGAATCCTGGAAGCCGCATGTGGCTGGATTCGTGATCCGTGAACTCTCGCCGGTGGTGAGTAATTGGCGAGCAGATCTTTCGTTGGCGGAATACCTGGAAAAGAACGGGGTTCCCGGCGCTCAAGGTTTGGATACGCGATCGCTCACCAAGAAGTTGCGTGTGCGAGGAGCGCTCAATGGTTTTATTTCAACAGAGGGCATCGATGAAGGAGAAGCGTTGCACCGGGCCAAAGAATGGCCTGGCCTGGCCGGGGTCGATTATGTGAAAGAAGTCACGCACAAGCATGCCTTTACGTGGGATGAAAAGGACGAGCTAAGCGCCAGCTTTACACTCCCCCATGGGTCGGACCCAGCGGGAGAGGCTACTCGTCCCGTACGACTTCCGCCCGCCGACGTTCCCATTGTCGCTTACGATTACGGGATGAAGTACAACATTCTGCGCCGGTTGCGCCAGCACGGCTTCCAGGTTCAGGTGGTTCCAGCGACGACAACTGCCGCCGACGTCCTCAAATATAAGCCCTCTGGAGTTTTTCTTTCGAATGGGCCCGGGGACCCTTCCGCCCTGGGCTACGCTGTAAAAGAGGTGCGCGAGCTAGTACGGAACGGTTTGCCAATCTTTGGAATTTGCCTGGGCCATCAAATCCTGGGACAGGCACTTGGAGGCAAAACTTTCAAACTAAAATTTGGGCATCGAGGCGCCAACCAGCCCGTAAAGGATCTGGCAACCGGCAAAGTGGAGATAACCTCGCAAAACCATGGATATGCCCTGGACCCCAAAACGTTGCCTTCAGATGTCGTCGTCGATCGAATCAATCTCAATGACCAAACTATCGAAGGCCTGCAGCACAAAACCAAACCGATCTTCTGCGTGCAGTATCATCCCGAAGCGTCGCCGGGACCTCACGATTCAAACCCGCTATTTGCCCGGTTCCGGGAGATGATCATGAAAGCATGATCTTCGAACGCCAATTTCGTCAGGCCATTTTTTGTTTTTCACGACTTCGGATTTTGCCTCCGCACGTTTCCGTTTGACTTGAATGGAGCGATAGCGATAATTGGCCGAGCAAACCATATTTATGGCCAAACTTGTTGTCCTCAGTGCGGGCATGACTGGACGAACACATGAGTTGAAGGTGGATAAAACTACCGTCGGCCGCGTGGAGGACAACACGTTCGAAATAGCTGAGGCTTCTGTTTCCAGTCATCACTGCGAATTGCTGCTGCGCGGATCTGATGTTCTGGTAAGAGATCTTAATTCAACAAATGGCACTTTCATCAATGGCGAAAAAATCAGTGAGAGTGTTCTGAAGCCCGGACAGGTGTTGCGCCTCGGCCAGGTGGAAATGCGCCTTGAGTTGGACACGCCACCTGCCGCAGCGAAGAAGGCCATCGATCAAACCATGGTGATGCAGCGCGGGGTGAGCTTGAATGAACTGGAGCAGGGCCCGCGCGTCGGTGGCTTTGATACCACCAGCAAGGCATTCTCTAAAAAGGACAATAAGGTTAACAAGATCTTTGTCATCCTTGGAATCGCTTTTGGAGTCATCATTCTCGGGTTGCTTCTTTACGTTTACATGATCGTCAAGAAATAGTCCGGCCCCGGCGTAGTGCCGGCGTCAATCTCCCTTTCCTTTCGAATTGCCTGGCGGGAGCACGTAAAACCTCATCCTTCCT
>DASRAT010000902.1:0-5898 GCA_035638015.1 Gemmataceae bacterium
ATTCGTTTGCAGGCTCGCAGGCAATCTGCGAAGTCGAAGCGTTGATGGAAATCGATCATCCAATCGCCGCTTTCGCCGACGCCTTCGCGACAGGCCCGGGCGTCTCGGACGACCTGGTTGACCTTGGTGCGGCTGTTGAAGGTGGTGCCCGGGCCGCTGGCCGCGTCGATGCGGAAGATGCGATAGCCGGCCTTCATCGCGGCAGCCGCTCGCTGAGCCAGCGTGCCTCCCATGCCACCGCCGCCACCGCCCGTGGCGTAACACTCCAGGTAATTGCGATTCATGCCGCCGATGAGATCGTAAACGGGCACGTCCAGGGCCTTGCCTTTGATGTCCCACAGCGCCAAATCGAGCGCGCCGAGGGCGTGGATTTTCTCCCGGCCCGGTGGGTAAAACCAGGCGCGATACATGTCTTGCCAGCAGCGCTCAATCGAAAACGGATTCTTGCCGATCAAACGGCCGGCGCACTGCTCCAACATGTCGCGGCAGCCGCCTTCGCCGACGCCGGTGAGCTTGGGGTTGGAAGTCTCGACGGTGACGACCATGTTGCTCTGGTTGAAGGTCTGATTGAGGTTGGGCGGTTGGAAGATTTTGACTCTGGTGATGGTCAATTTCGGCAGGGAAACTGCAAGGGCGGCGGCTTCCACGGGCGCCACGTTGGTCACGGCCGCAGCGGCCCCGGCTGCCACGGCGGATTTGAGGGCAGTTCGTCGATCCACGGGCGGCCTCCTTTGTTGCTGAGGAGAGAGTTGAGGTCAGGCCGGAGTATAATGCGGGCGGGTGGGGGGCAACAAGGAAAAAGGCGGAATGATTTGAGAGACTAACTCGTGGATGCCAATGGCAAATCAAGCAACCTGGAAACACTGTCCGCGGCGAAGACTTCGTGGCCGCCATCTTTGCGCCGGACGGCGTAAAGAGCGATTTCAAAGCGAACTGCTTCGGGATGGCTTACCAGGAGTTGATTGCCGCTTTTGAATTCGATCAAAAATGCACGAAAAGGCCGACGTCGGCAAAATCCACGATACGTCAGGTCAAATTGTTTCTCGGTCATGCCACTGCCTCAGCCTGACAGGCACGGATGGACCGTACGGCGTTAAAGTCGAAATCCACCAAGCCGCCGTCGGAGCCAAAGTAAACTGCGCCTCCGCTGTTGATCGCAAGGCGGGGATGCGGAATGGTGAGCGTGTGGCCATCGTCGTATTCAACGACAAACGGCACGAACGGGTCGGAATAGATCAGCTCGATGACTTTGGCTTCTACTTGTTCGGGGGTCATGACAAAGTTCTCCGCCTCGGGTATGCGGTGATCTTGTTATTGTATCAGGGCTGATTGCGGTCACAAGAATGGTCCAGCACCCCGTGTCGTTGACTGGGGTCCACGTCCAAAAGGAATGAGCCGCGCACGGAGTAAGCGGCTTCGGTTGCCAAGCGGCTGGATGTAAAGCCGCTTACTTCGTGCGCGGCTCCTCGCTGCCCAACATGCAAAAGCTGAGAGGTTTGCTTATTTCCTCCTTGACGCATGCCCAGCGCGTGGCCAGAATCCAGCGCCGGAGAGATCTTTCGCGCCGACCTCAAAAAGGAGACACCGATGAAGACATCGATGAAAAATGCAACCGTCGCCCTGATGGCGATGGCGGGAGTCGTGTTGACGAGCGAGACCTGTTTTGCCCAGGAGCAATGGAAGCCGCGGTTCGCGCTGCAATTGTATTCCCTCCGCGACCGCTCCTTCATCGATGCGGTGAAAACGGCGAAAAAGCTTGGTTTCGAATATGTCGAAGCTTATCCGGGTCAAAAGCTCGGAGGAGACCTGAAGGGAACCACCGCTGTTCCCATGTCGGCGGAAAATCGGGAGAAGGTGGCCGCCTTTCTGGCCAAGGAGAAAATCAAGCTCGTCAGTTACGGCGTGGCGAACGCCAAGGACGAAGCCGGCTGGCGTGATCTCTTCAATTTTGCCAGGGACATGAAAATCGAACTCATTCAAGTCGAGGCGGGCAAAGACGCGAAGACGATGGACCTCTTGAACAAACTTGCCGAGAGCTACAAGATCAAGGTTGGCCTGCACAACCACACGCAGGCGTCAGGTTTCCCGGACAAGGTCGCGGCCGATCTGAAAAACCGTCCGTTTATCGGATCGGGGGCCGATCTGGGGCACTGGGCGGCAGCCGGCGTTGTTCCGCTCGAGGGAGTGAAGAAACTGGAAGGCCGTTTTTTCACGATGCACATGGTGGAAATGAGCAAGATCGGCAAGGGCGGCCAAATTGTACCGTTCGGCAAAGGCGCTTCGGACCTGGCGAAAGTCCTGGACGAACTCAAGCGGCAGAAGTTCAACGGGACGATCACCTGCGAATACGAACGCGTGACGCCCACGCTGGAGGAGGACATTGCCGAGTGCGTGAAGTGGTACAACGCGTACTTTGCGAAGAAATAGTGGTAGTCGGTCCCGGCCGATTTTTCACTGCTAAAATCATGGTGCAAATTGCGGCCAAGTTCATGGGTGCATCTGTTGTTGGCGGTCGCCACCGGCGCGGCGGCTTACGGCGCTTGCACCATGTGGCTGCAGCCAAAACCAGCTGCCATCGTGTCGGCGCCTTGGTCAGGCTCTCAAACAATGTACCGGCAAGACTCGTTGGAGTTCGCACCTGGAGATAAAGTTTTGGCAGCGGTCGTCAGTGGGGATGTCGGAAAGCCGAGCGAAACATGGGTATTCAACATCAAAAACGGCAAGTTACTGGCCGGCCCGACGCCTGCGCGATGCGTTTTTTCTCCTCAAGGCAAAGTGTTCGCGCTTGTCAGCGAAGACAAACTCGAGATTTTCGACCTTGAATCCGGTGCTCGCCTCGAGGACTTGAGTCACAAACTCGACAAGAAAAAGCTGCGAGCAGTTTGCTTTGACGCCGACGGTTCCATGATCGCCGCGGTGGAGCATGATTCGATTGTCATCGCGTTCGAGCTTCATTCCGGCCGGGAGAGATTCAGAGTCCCTGTCGCAAAACCCCCATTTATAGTGTTTATTCCCAGTAACGAAACCGTGCCGTGGCCTGGGCGGGAGAAGGAAATATATCCGCTGGCCTGGCAGGTTACAAATCGATGCCTGGCGGTCCAATCACCGCAATACTTCTTGTTTTACGATTTGCCGACCGGGCAGCTTGTTGCCAAGGTACGGTGTGATGAATGGGGCATCGGCAATCCAGATAATACATGGTCTGTGCGATTTCCCTTCCGGTCCACTGCGGACGGTCAGGCCGCCGTGTATGGCCGCACCAAAGGAATAGCCGTCTTCGATCTGATCAGACCTGATTCAAAAGTCTTGCTCCTTGATTTGTTGCCAAAGGCAAATCCCAGGCAACTCGGCGTGCAACTCGAATTGGGGGAAAGTGTTTCTTCGGACAAGACGTTGATCGCCGTGCAAACGGAACAGGGTGAGGAGATGCCCGCAACCCGTCCGCCCTGGATTTCAACCTGGCTGGCATTTTTTGGAATTCGTTCGACGCCGTCGTCGGACCCCGCGCTGGTTGGTTTCAAGCTATACAATTCGGGCGGCGAAGAGCTCCGCTTTTTCCCACTCGCGCTCAGTGCCGCGTTTTCCCAGGACGGCAAAACGCTTGCCTTGGCATATCCGGATGGAAGAATCGAGTTTTGGGATTTGCCGTTAGGGACGAACTTTGCCTTGTGGTTGATCGTCTCCAGCACGGCGGTCGTTGTGACGTTTATCGCATTGCAACGCTCTGCTCGCCGCCGCGCTTTGCGTTTGGCAATGCAGACGGCAGCGAAAAACGCTACAGCGCCTGCTCAAGGATGACACACGCGTTAAGGCGCGAAGATATCTACTTCTTCTTCGCTTCCGCCTTGGGCGCCGCTTCGCCCGGCTTTTGCCGTTTGTTTGTCGGGCGAATCATCACCAAACCGCCGTTGGGTCCTGGAACTGCGCCGCGGACCAGGATCAAATTGTTCTCGCTGTCGATCTTGACCACGTCGAGATTGCGCGACGTAACCCGGCTGTTGCCGTGGCGTCCCGCCGCTTTGTGGCCTTTCTTGGGGCGGCCGCTACCGCGGTTGGAGGCGTGGGAGCCGATGGAGCCGGGCGAGCGGTGATGTTTCTTGACGCCGTGGCTGGCCGGCAAACCACCGAAGCCGTGGCGTTTCATGGAACCGGTGGTGCCGCGGCCCTTGGAAGTGCCGATCACGTCCACGCGCGGGATTTCACCGAACACTTCAGCGGCCGTCAGCAGGGCGCCGACTTTGATCTCCGATGGTTTTTCCAGGCGGAACTCGCGGATGTAACGCTGCGGTTCGCAGTCTGCTTTCTCGGGGATTTGCACGCCCGCGGCGACGAGATATTGCCGGCGTTTGGTTTCGATCTTGTTGGCGACATGACCGCGTTCGGGGAGCGTCGCTTTGTTACGCGGCTTGTCCATGAAACCGAGTTGCACGGCGTCGTAGCCGTCGATTTCCTGGGTGCGCACTTGCAGCACGGGACATGGCCCGATTTGCAGCACTGTGACCGGAGCGCTTTTGCCTTTGTCGTCGAAAACCTGGGTCATGCCAATTTTGAGGCCGAGTAAGCCGAGTGCCATGAAGGTTGCTCCCTTGAGTGTTAGGTCGCGTTCCCGAAGGAACGAGGTCATGCCGCGGCACGGCGGTAGAGGACAGAGGATTGGGAAGGTCTTATTATGGTGAGCAGCGTCGTTTTGTCTAGTGACGAGTGGTGAGTGGCGAGTGACGAGTCAAAGGCCATCTCATTTCTCGCCACTCGCCACTCACCACTCGTCACTATTTTTCCCATGCGCAAAAAATTCATAGCCGGCAACTGGAAGATGTTCACCAACGCCGCCTCGGCCCGGCAATTGGCGACCGAGGTCGCCAAAGGCGTCGGCCCGCAAACGAAGGCCCGCGTTGCGGTTTGCCCGCCGTTTCCTTACCTGGCAATCGTAGCTGAGGCCCTGCGCGGCAGTCCAGTCATGCTGGGCGCTCAAAACTGCTACCACCAAAAAGAAGGGGCCTTCACCGGCGAGGTTAGCCCGGCGATGCTGGTCGATGTCGGCTGCCGTTACGTGATCCTTGGCCACAGCGAACGGCGTCATGTTCTCGGTGAGACGGATGACTTTATCAATCGCAAGGTGAAAGCTGCTTTAGACGCTGGGTTGGAGGTGATTTTGTGCATCGGCGAGACGTTGCAAGAACGGCAAGGCAATCAAATGGAGGCCGTGTTTAGTCGGCAGATTGCCGGCTCACTGGCTGGGATCACCGTGGAGCAGATGGCCAAAGTCGTGCTGGCGTATGAGCCCGTGTGGGCCATCGGCACAGGACAGGTTGCCACGGCGGAACAAGCGCAAGCGGCGCATCGCTGGATTCGAGAGCATATTGCCAAGCTGTGGAGCACTGCTGTTGCGGAGGCGTTGACCATTCAATATGGCGGCAGCGCCAAGCCCGAAAACGTTGCTCCGTTGCTCAGTCAACCGGATGTGGACGGCGGCCTGGTGGGCGGGGCGAGTTTGAAGGCGGATTTGTTTTTGGGGATTGTGAATACGGGGTAAACTTCACTTGGTCTCGGTGCTGTGGGACTGGCGAGTTTCACGTCAGATGCCCAACAATGATAATCCCCACGTTAGGCGACGGACATGCAATCTAAATTGCGATACACTTTGGCATTCCTCGCCGGCGTTGCTGGCGGGTATGCTTGTTTAACAATTGCCGCCAATCTCGAAGACTGGCAGTTCTACACGATCCGTTCTTTCGTCACGGGGAAGACGGTAATGAGCGAAATCGTCGCGCACCCTGCCGACAGATGGATTGCACCGATGCTTTTGGTCGTGTTTGGTTTCCTCGGTGGCGCCTTGGGCTTGCTGTTCGCGAGATGGACCGAGCGTTGGCGAGTGGCCGGGGCTGACAACAAATGAGC
>DASRAT010000903.1:0-3039 GCA_035638015.1 Gemmataceae bacterium
TGGTATCGACCAGGTTGGCGTAAGGGAATTCCGCCTGCGGATACTTGTACAGGTACTTCATGTACGAGTGGGTGGGCGTACTATCGAGGTAGAAGTAGTACTCCTTGACGTCCTCGCCGTGGTTGCTCTCGCTGTTGGTCAGGCCGAACAGGCGTTCCTTGAGGATCGGATCTTTGCCGTTCCACAGGGCCAGCGCGAAACAGAGTTGCTGATGATCGTCGGAGATGCCGGCCAGGCCGTCTTCGCCCCAACGGTAAGCGCGGGAGCGGGCCTGATCGTGGCTGAAATAGTCCCAGGCGTTGCCGCCTTCGCTATAGTCCTCCCGGACGGTGCCCCATTGGCGTTCACTCAGGTAAGGCCCCCACTTTTTCCAGGCGGCTTTTTGCGCACGGGCTTCGTCGAGTCGGTTTTGCTCAGCGGACATGAGTCACCTTTTCAATTAGTTAACAGCCCGCTGAAAAAGGGGTCTGGACCCGTGTGGTCCCCGACAAACTCAAGAAATTCGCGGAACCGGAAAGGTCCCGTCCGCCTTTTCAACCGGCTGTTAAGCTGGAAGACCGAGCATGTATTTGTAATGGCCGGGAACCGGTTCCAACTCCGTCTCGTCGGTCGGGCAAAACGGTTGGCGTTGATTCCAGGGATCCTCTTCGTTCACGGGCACAATCCAAAACTGGCCCTCGGGGTCCAGCACAATCCACTGCTGTTGGGGTCGATTCACGTACAGGCCGAAAGTTACTCTCCGTCCATCGTTCATGATCATCTCCTTGATGTTAGTTTCGCCTTGGCCATTCAGGCCCCCCATCCAATGGGAGAGAAGGGTGGGTGGCAAATCCAATGCCTAAATTCGATTGAAGGGAAAAACAGCTGCCGCAATGCGTTTGCGGACGAATGCCTCCAGTTTCTTTACGCATTTTTCGGAAGGTGGCTTCAGTATAGCTCCCCAATTCGCACATTGCTCACATAATCCGCACACTCATTGCTTTCGCTATTTCGATCATGCGGATGATGCCGGTTAGCCGATAATCACCAATATTGCCGTTTATACCCAATCTGTGGGAGAAGCAGTCGTGACGACCATTTCGCCTCGGCTTTCGAGAATACCCAAATTGTACCCTCCTGGGGGCACACACTGGCTCCGGCTGGCATTATTCGTGCTGGGCGGAGTGTGCTTGGTAATCTCCGCGGGTTGCACCAGTGTAAGCGAGTACATAGACAACGGCTTCAAAGTCGGCCCCAATTATCAAAAACCGCCGGCGCCGGTGGAGAGCGAGTGGATCGACAGCAGGTCCAAGGGCGTTAACACCGCAACAGCCGACCTGTCAAGCTGGTGGTCAGTATTCAATGATCCCGTGCTGAATGGCCTGGTTGAGCAAGCCTATCGCCAAAACCTGGATTTGCGCACTGCCGGCGCCCGCATTCTCTCGGCTCGCGCGGTACGTAACATTGCCGCAGGCAATCTGTTCCCGCAGCTTCAACAGGCGGCTCTTGACGTAATCCACCATGGCGCCAGCGCCAATACGCCGTTCGCCGTGGCCCCGCGGTTCTTCGATGATAACATCGCCCAGCTCAATCTGGCCTGGGAAATCGACTTTTGGGGCCGCTTTCGCCGTGCTGTCGAAGCCGCCGATGCCGAACTGGACGCTTCCATTGAAAACTATGACGACGTTCTCGTGTTGCTGATTGCCGAAGTGGCTTCTACCTATGTGGACATTCGCGTTTCCCAGCAGCGGCTGCGTTTCATCGCGGAAAACGTCGCCATTCAAACCGAGTTGGTGAAGCAGGCAGAAGGCCGCCTTAAAGGCGGCGTGGGCCGCTTGATCGACCAGGGCCAGATGCGCTCCAACCTGACAGACACGTTGGCGCTCAGGGAACAATTCGAGATAGCATTGCGGCAATCCAACAATCGCCTGTGCGTGCTGCTCGGCATCCCGGTTCGCGATCTAATTCCCGAGCTTGGCGACGGGCCCATTCCGGTCGCGCCGCCGGAAGTGGCTGTCGGCATGCCCACCGATTTGTTGCGGCGCCGGCCCGATGTCCGCCGCGCGGAACGCCTGGTCGCCGCCCAAAGCGCCCGCATTGGCATTGCCACCTCGGACCTTTATCCCCGCTTCACGCTGCTGGGTTCGCTCGGTTACGAAGCCGAGAACTTTTCTCAGCTCTTCAGCTCAAAGAGCTTTACCGGCAGCATCGGCCCCAGTGTCCGTTGGGACATCTTGAATTACGGCCGGCTGGTCAACGGCATTGCTCTTGCGGACGCCGAGTTTCAAAAGAAGGTCACGGAATATCAGAGCACGGTCCTGCGGGCCGGCCGGGAAGTCGAGGACGGCATCGTGCTTTATCTGCGCTCGCAGTCGCAAACCCGCCAATTGGCCGACAGCGCCAAGGAAGCGAAAATCGCCGCGGAAGAGGCAGTGACGCTGAGCAAGGACGTGAAATTCGACCTGAACCGGGCCTTCGTCACGTCGAACTTCCTGGTCGGCCAGGAAGACAAATATGCCGTGGCAGCCGGCGACATCGCTCAGGGGCTGATTCAGGTTTACAAGGCCCTGGGCGGCGGCTGGCAGATTCGTTGCGCGCCCACTGCCGTTGCCAATGCCATTCCCGGCCCCACCATCAAGGAAATGCCGCCGCCAAATGCACGTATCATGCAGCCAATGCCCAAGGATGCCTTCACACGTGCGATGTATAACTCCACAAAGCCAGCCGCGGCGCCGGCGCTTGCCCGCTACGAAATGCCTCCGGAAACGGCGCCGTCTGAAATAACTTCGCCTTCGAGTTCAAGTCCCAGACGGGCAACTCTGGGGCTTCCCGTAGCCGTTGCGAACGATCAATCTGGCGCGCATAAGAATTAGGAGAACGGTCATGCATCGGCGATTTCTTATCGCGGTTCTTGGGTTGGCAATGGTTGGTCAAGCGTCGGCCCAGGTTCCAGCCTTTAGTCAGCCCATTAATCTACGGCTCGACAGCAATTGCTGCCTTCGCCAGGGCTGCCCGGACGACTATTGCCGCAAGCCATGCCCGCAGATTTGCCCGCTGCCG
>DASRAT010000904.1:0-8044 GCA_035638015.1 Gemmataceae bacterium
AATAGGAAATAGCGGAGCCGACGAGGATCGAACTCGTAACCCTCAACGTGCTGCTTTTGCCTGTCGCAGAGTTCGATGGGACCATTGCTTCAAACACGGGGTGCCCAACCCGCATGGTATTCCGGACCAGCACATGAAAGATCGGTAGGGAGTGGAGGTATTGGCCAGATTGCCGGAACCGTGAAACGGTAGCTCTTCCGTGTCTAGATGCTCCTCGTCGGCTATTGTAAAATACAGCGGCAAACCATTACCAGCCACGCCAGTGAGACGTGCGAGTGCGGGCGCCGTTTTCAGCAGCTGCTGGCGGCCTACAGTGGCTCAACTTCATCAAGAGGAAGCACAAACAAATGAGCGCGCACAATGACGGTCGAGCCTTTCCGAAGACGGCACTCGTCGTGGCGGCCGTGCTGGCGATTGCCGCCCGCGGCGATGGCGCGCCGGCGGAGCCACAGAAGCCGGCAGGCGTCCAAATCGGCGGCGGTGATTACAAGCCCCTGCCTGACTACCCCATCCGGCAGAAGCGGCATGCCGATGTCCGGATGATGGACGAATTCTGGGCGCCGAAGATCAAAACCAACGCCGAGGTGTCGATTCCGTTCTTGGTGCAGAAGCTTGGTGAAAACCGCGGCTTCGGCGCCAATGTGCTGGAAGCGGCAATGCTCTCCCTGGCCACGCACCCGGACCCGAGGCTGAAGGCGCAGGTGGAGGCGCGGGTGCGGGCGCTGTCGCAAATGCCCGGCGGCGGCAATCGCGATTTCGAGATCGCCGCGACGTGGTTCAACTTGACCGGCCGGCGCGAACTGCTCGACAACGCTATCAAAGCGGCCGACAAGCTTTACGCCAACTTCGCCACGAATAACCTGCCGTTCTCCGGAGGCGAACGGGACGCGATCAACTGTGTCCAGCTCTATCGCGTAACGCACGATAAAAAGCACCTCGACCTTGCCCGGCATTACCTCGACATCCGCGGTCTCGACAACTCCGTAAATCGTAGCCGGCACAATCAGTCTTACCGGCCAGTGCTCGAGCAAAGCGAGGCCGTCGGCCACGCGGTGAACTGCGTCTCGCTGATGGTGTCGCTGTCGGACGTGGGCGTGCTGGCCGGCCTCAGTCCATACTCCAAATCGGCGCAGCGAATGTGGGCGGACGCAGTCGAAAAGAAGATGTACATCACGGGCGGCGTGGGCACCACCGGCAACGAAGGCTTCGGCGAGCCCTATGTCCTGCCCAACATTTCGGCGTACTCGGAGACCTGCGCTGTGCTGATGTTCATCACGCTCAATCACAAGATGTTCTTGGCCACCGGCGACAGCCGCTACATCGATGTGATGGAACGGGGAATGTACAACAACGCCATCGCCGGCGTCTCGCCCGCCGGCAACCGCTTCTTCTATGTCAACCGGCTCGCGAGCGCCGGCGATGGCCGCGACCTGCGCTGGGAAAAGGCGTCACTCGAGTGCTGTCCTCCGAATCTCGTGCGTTTTTTTGCCTCGATGCCCGCCTACATCTACGCCCAGGATCCGAAGGACGTGATCTATGTGAATCTTTACGCATCGAGCGAGACTACCTTCGACGTCGCCGGCAAACCGCTCGGCCTCGCGGTGAAGAGCGAGATGCCGTGGGGTGGCAAGTCGGACATTCACGTCTCGGCCAAAGACGACGTGAAGGGCACGATCAAGCTGCGCATCCCAGGATGGGCTTGCAACCAGCCCACGCCGGGGGCCCTTTACTCGTACACGGATAAGGTGGAGACGCCGATCCTGATCGCGGTGAATGGCGCGCCGGTCCCTGCCACGGCCGACAAGAACGGTTACGTGTCGCTCGAACGTTTGTGGAAAAACGGCGACCTGATCAACATTGATTTCCCCATGCCGGTGCGGCGTGTCGTGGCCGACGCCCGCGTGAAGGAAACGCGCGGTCGCGTTGCGATTGAGCGCGGCCCCGTCGTCTACTGCGCCGAGGGGCCGGACGTGGCCGGTGGCAAAGCGTTGGATTTGCTCGTCGACGCGAAGAGTCCGCTCAAGCCGGTCGCCGACAAGAAGGTGTTCGGTGGCGTCATGACGATCCAAACCGAAGCCCGCAGCCTCACCCATTCCGACTCTGCGGCGAAACCGTTGACGCTCATCCCGTATTACCTCTGGGCCAACCGCGGCGCCGGCGAGATGACCGTATGGCTGCCGATGCGCGAGTTCGAGCCAGGCGATATCGGCCCGGCCGGTGGCTACATCTTTTACGTAAACCCCAATTGGAAGAAGGATGCCTGGCGCTATCTCGAGGCGGCGCCCTTCGATCAAAGCGTGGGCGCCAAGTGGGGCAGCTTCCGCAAGCTGATTCCGGGGGCGAAAGGCACCGCAGTCGGCGCCGGTAAGCAGAATACGCTCGACATTCTCGCCGGCTGCGATGAACCGGGCACTGCCGCGCGGCTGTGCGCGGACCTCAGTGTCAATGGCGTGGGCGGCTGGTTTCTACCGTCACGCGACGAGCTGGCGCTGGTGTACCGAAATCTGAAGGCAACCGGCGCCGTGGACTTCGGTGACAAGGGCGTCGTGGACAACTTCACTTACTGGACGAGCTCGCAGCAATCAGCCGACATGGCGGCCCACATCGATTTCGCGGATAGCGGCCGCCAGCACGGTGACGACAAAGACTTCCCGCGGCGTGTGCGGGCCATCCGCGCGTTCTGAGAGGTCCCTGCGAGCACCTACCAAGTGGCTCGATTCGCTTTCGGTGTCTGAAACTAATTGCGTTGACCTTTTACGCCCGAACGATGACAGTCTCCAGGTAATCCGCCGTGATCGCGACAGGTCCGCCTTTGCCGCCGTTGCGATCAAACTTGCAATTCAGTTCGATCATCTCCTGTTCCAGGGCTTCGCGTTTGGCAGCCGGGAGTGCCTCAAACGTTTTCAGCGTCGGGCCATAGTACGTGCGGAAGAAGTGGACGTTGTCTTCGGCGGAGGCAAATCGGAAAATCGCTGTGCGCACCTGGCTCGTCATCGAGCGGATGGCGCCGCCGAAGATCGCCCTGAGGTGTGCTTCGTCACCCCAGCGGATGGGCGGAGTGAGTCCGGCGGCGGGGGTGATGTATTTGCTGAACAGGCGGAACATCTCGCCGATGAATCCTTCGGGCGTCCAGGAGGCCAAAGCGATGACACCGCCCGGACGGCAAACGCGTGCCAACTCGGCTGCCGTCTTGTGATGATTTGGCGCGAACATGGCGCCGTAGATCGAAAGGACCGCATCGAAGGAAGCGTTTGGGAACGGCAGGTTTTCGGCGTCGCCTTCGACGAAGTCAACTTCGAGGTGCTCTGTCTTGGCCCGAATGCGCCCTGCTTCCAGCAGTGCCGGAACGTAGTCCGCCCCCACAACGCTGCAGCCACGTCGCGCTGCGGCGATCGCGGCATTGCCGCTGCCGGTGGCAACATCCAGGACGTGCCAATCCGCTTGTAGGTCGGCGGCCTCACACAGCAATTCTGCTTGGAGCACAATTCGGGCGGCAACAACCGAGAAGTCGCCGCTGGCCCAGGTTGCCTGTTGGCGTTTTTTGACGGCGGCGAGATCGGGCGGGGCGACGGAGGGTTGTTGTGACGGCACTCGGTCGGAAGTAGCGGCTAGCATGGATGCCTCCTGGGGCAAAAAGTTGAGAAACATAAAGAACGACCGTTCGTTCGTTTTATGCCCCTTGATTATTACGACCGTTCGTGCTATTGTCAAGCTATGAAAACAAATAATTATTCCGAAGTTAGCGAACCCCGCCCCTCCAAAGGTCAAGCCAGTCGCGCTGCCATCCTGCTCGCCGCCACGAAACTGGCCACAACCAAGGGGTTGGATGGCCTGTCCATCGGCGATTTGGCCGCAGAGGTGGGAATGAGCAAGAGCGGCATGTACGCTCATTTCAAATCCAAAGAAGAACTGGAATTGGCAACGATTGAGACCGCCGCCGACATTTTTGAGCGTGAAGTCCTCCGGCCCGCACTGAATGCACCTGCCGGTTCTCAGCAGCTGCGGGCACTCGTTGACTCCTTTCTCGCACATCTCGAACGACGCGTCTTTCCGGGTGGGTGTTTCTTTGCTGCGGTTGCAATGGAACTCGATACACGTCCCGGTTTGGCGCGAGATCGCGTGTTCGATGCACAGCAGAATTGGCTCGCCCTCTTGAGGCAGTGCTTCCTTGATGCGCAAGCGCTCGGCGAAATCGACGCCGGCGCGGATGTGGCGCAAGCGGTCTTTGAAACGCAGGCCATGCTGCTGGCCGCGAATTTCGTTTTTGTCATGACCAACGACGCGGCTCCGCTGGCACAGGCACGGACCGGTGTGGAAAATGTGTTGGCGCGGCTGGTTGTCAGTCCGAAGTCCAAGAAGAAACAATCAACAAGTCGGAAGCCGTGATTGGAACGCGGGCGTTGCGCGCATGAAAAAACGGCCAGGGGCTTGACATCAAACAGACAGGTCTGTATACTTCCAGCATGGAACGCAAACGAGAAACCTCTGAGGCCAAGCAACGCATCCTGGAAACCGCGGACCGGCTGTTCTACCAAGACGGCGTCCGAGCGGTAGGCATCGACCGCATCATCGCCGAGGCCAGGGTCGCCAAGATGAGCCTTTACAAGCATTTCTCGTCCAAGGACGAGCTGATTTTGGCCGTCCTGAAGCGCCGAGAAGAAAGCGTGCTGGAGTTCTTCCACTCGGCGATGAAGCGGCACGGTAACAAGGCGAAGAGCCAACTGCGCGCGTTCTTTGCAGCCTTGAAGGACTTTTTCGAGTCGCCGGGATTCCGGGGTTGCCCGTTCCAGAACGCTGCGGTCGAACTGGCCGATCCCACTCACCCCGGCGCCGAATTCGTCCGTGGGCATAAGCAGCGCTTCAGCGATTTTCTGCGAGGATTGGTCGAAGAGACGGTTGGCAAAGCGGCGGCGAAGGTCGCTCCTGCCGTGGCGATTCTCGTGGAAGGAGCCCTCGTAACTGCCGTGATACAAGGCAACCCGGACGCCGCAGACGTGGCCCGTGACGCTGCCTTGAAACTGGTGGACAATGAGAAGGGTGTGTAATCCCTCTCTTTTTTGGGCAGGCAGTATACAGAACTGTCTGTCTTGTACTGGTCGGTCGTCGTCGGTCACCTTGGCGGACGCGCCCGGCAAATTCTTGAAGGAGTTTGAAAATGGAACGCATCACCCCCAAAGTCGCTCTGTTCGTGCGCTTGGAAGCCAAGGCCGGCAAGGAAAACGAAGTCGCGAAGTTCTTGGAAGCAGGGCTTGCCATGGCAAAACAAGAGCCAACGACGCCCCTGTGGTTCGCTTTACGGTTGGGGCCGACAACGTTCGGCGTATTCGACGCGTTTGCCGACGAAAACGGACGTCAAACGCACTTGCACGGTCCGATCGCCAAAGCGCTCATGGCGAAGGCGCCCGAGTTGTTTACCAGGGCCCCTTCCATTGAGCCTCTCGAGGTTCTGGGTTCAAAGCAACCAGGATAGCACTGCCTTTCGACGGACACTTGGAACAAGCCCTTCGGCGCCCATGTCGAGGGTTTTTCTGCCACGTGCGAAAACAAACGCCACGGGCCAAGGCCCGTGGCGTTCAGTTTTTGATTCGAATTATCCAGCAGCTTACGCTGCTCTGCTCGCCAGGCGCTAGTTGGCCTGATATACGCGAATCTCCGGGCCTTTCTTGTCCTTGGGCCGCGGACATGCCAGGTAAAGCCGGCTGGTTTCGGCGTCGTAGAACGAAGTCTTGGCGTCTTTAACCGTGGCGATCTTTTCGTGCAGCTTGTAGTTGTCCGCATCGATCTGGTTGATCACGGCAATGAAACCTTCGCCACAGGAGGCGTAAAGCCGCTTGCGTTTCACGTCATAGAACAGATCGTCATTGTCGCCTGGAATGGCGACGCTGGTGATTTCCTTGCCCGATTCGAGGTCCATGACGACAACCATCGGCTCCTTGCGGCAACCGATGAACATGCGTTTGTTGGCCTCATCCAGGGCTATGGTGTAGTTCATACCCGCGGACTTGATTTTGTGGCGGTTGACAATCGTGTTCTTTTCCGTGTCGATGACAACCACTTCGGCGGATGACGGGGCGTTCAGATAGAGCCGCTTGGCGGCCGGTTGGAGCTGAAAGGCTTCGGCGGGTCCGGGCAGCTTGATGTCAGCGAGGATCTCGTAATTGGTGGCGTCGATCACGCCGAGCAGGCTTTCCGCATGGGCCACATAGACGCGCTTGGCGATGGGGTCATAGCGGACGTTGTCGGCGTCGTCGGCGAACTTGACGGTTTTGACAAGTTGATAATCCTTGCCGGAGAAGATATTGCAAAACCCGCCGGTGCCGAGGGCCACGAACACGCGGTCGAGATCGGGGGCATAAACCACGCCCTGGGCGCCGCCCTGGCCGGTGACTTGCTTGATCAGCTTGCCCGCCTTGAGGTCGACGATGTCCAATGTGTTGTTGACCTTGTTGGCCAGGAACAGCCGTTGGTTGGTGACGTCCACGAATAGGTGGTCCAGCTTGCCGGCTTTGCCCACCAACTCGATGGTCTGCACCAATTTGAGCGACGGCTCCCCCGCTGATGCTGGAGCAAAAGCAGCAACCAGGACAGTGACTGTCCCGGCCGCGAGCATCCACGTCCATACCTTCAATCCCCGCTGGTTCATGCGATCTCTCCTGTTGGCAAAGGTGTCAAGTTGTTTGCGTTGCGATGGAAACTTCCGCCGGACTTGGAGGGAACTTTGCCTTTCTTCCTTCCAGCACCAAATAACCCACTGGAATGACTAACCGTGTAAACAGCATGTTGGCCGTCAGGCCGCCGATGACCATGATGGCGAGCGGTTGTTGCATCTGTGCCCCGGGGCCGATGCCGAAGGCCAACGGCAACAATCCCAAGATGGCCGCCAGGCTCGTCATCAGAATGGGCCGGAATCTCGTCCGACCTGCAAGAAGCAAGGCCGGCCGCAGTTCCATGCCTTCGTGGCGCAGTTGTTGGATGTATTCGACCAGGAGGATGCCGTTTTTCATGTCCAGGCCGATGAGCAAGATGGCGCCCATGTAACTGGAAACATTGAGCGGCGTGTTGGTGATCCACAGGGCAAACAAGCCGCTGACCAGCGACAATGGCTGCGTCAGGAAAATCAACATCGGCAGGATCACCGACTTGAACTGAAACGCCAGCATGATGAAGACCAACAAGATGGCCACGACCATGACCAGGAGCAAGCTCTTGAAAGCCTGTTGCTGGTGGAGATAGTGGCCGCCCAGTTCCCAGCGATATCCGGGCGGCATGTTCACGCCCTTCATCCAGCGGCGGATGTCGTTGACAACAGAGCCCAGGCCGGCTTCTTCTTCATTCAGCTCGGCGGTAACAAAAATGGCCGGCAATTGATTCTCGCGGTATTGCTCGTCGGGTGTGCGGACTCGTTTGATCTTGGCGATGGACGACAGCAGCACGTGCCGGTCGCGGTCGGGCGCCGCGGCGGAGGGTGTCAAGGCGGCGTCGGGCAGGATGATCCACAAATTGTCCAGCGTGTGATAGGGATCGAAGGTGGAAAGAACCTGTTGCGAGGGCGGCAGTTTTGGATCCTTGGGTTTTTGGCCGAAACGCGCCCAATCGGGATAGCGGACGCGAACATCGGTGACCCGCGCCGCCGACTCACGCACCTGAGTGGCTATCTGGCCCATGAAGATTGCTTTTAACTGACGTTCAATTTCGTCGGACTTCAAACCGCGTTTGGCCGCCTGGACGCCGTCGATCATGATCATCAAATCGGGGTTGCCCTCTTTGACATTGGTGTTCACTCCCTTGATGCCGCGGCCTTTGCCTTTTTCTTCCAGTGTTTCGCCGAGCGCGGAGGCGATTTTGCGGAGTTCATTGTGATCGGGGCCGAACAGTTTCACTTCGACGGGCTTGTTGGCGCCGGACAGATCGTTGAGTTCGTCCTGCATGACCTGGATCAATTCCACCAGCATCTGGTGTTCGACGAAGTTGTCTTTGACCTCGTCTTCGATTTCTTCCATGACCTTGTTCATCGGCCGACGGCGGTAGTCTTTGCGGACGATGA
>DASRAT010000905.1:0-6961 GCA_035638015.1 Gemmataceae bacterium
TGCCGCGGGTGCCGTTGCAGCCCGAAAAGACTTACCAGGCCACCTATTTCCAGGCGGCCAAGAAAATCGAATCCGTTACCTACAAAGTGCCTGCTCGCCCCGCGACACCGCCTGCCGAGGTCGTCGCCGTGTGGCCGACCGACGATGTGCTGCCCGCCAATCATTTGCGTTTTTACATTCAGTTCAGCCGACCCATGCGTGGCGGCGAAGAGATCTTCAATCAAATCAAACTGCTGGACGGGGGCGGCGAAGAGATCACCGATGCCTGGCTGCCAGACGAGTTGTGGAACGAAGACGGCACTTTGTTGACGCTGTTGATCCATCCCGGCCGCATCAAGTGGGGCGTGTTGTTGCGACTTCTGCTCGGGCCTGTGTTGGAGCCCAATCGAAATTACACCTTGGTCATTAGCGGCGAAATGCTGGACGCCGATGGTCGCAAGCTGAGCAAGGAATTTCGCAAGAAGTTTCGCACCAGCGACGAAGACCGCGCTCGCATTGAGTTGTCCACCTGGAAGGTTCAAGCTCCCAAGATCGGCGAGGCGGCACCCGTAAGTTTGGCGTTTCCCAAGGCGCTCGATCACAAGTGCCTGGAACGTTTCTTGACGCTGAAAGACACCAAAGGCGCTGTCGTCGCCGGCAAGGTCGAAGTCGGCAAGGACGGCCGATCTTGGAAATTCGTGCCGGCCAAGGCCTGGACGGATCAGGAATACACCATCCATGTTGATCCGCTGTTGGAAGATGTGGCGGGCAACACGCCAGCGACGGCGTTTGATGTGGATGTGGATGCGCCAGTGCCGGCAGCGCAAAAGATGTCGCTCGCCTTCCGTCCAACAAAATGATGTTATCAAGCGTGATGCAGCATGTTGGCTTTTTCAGCCCGGCAGTTCCATTGGCAACACCACTGCTGTCGATGCCTTGGCAATGTGTTTTCGCCAGCGCATGTGAAAGTCGGGATCGAGCAGCGCACCGGGAAGACCAGATTGCGCATTTCGGTCGGGGTCGCCATCGTCGAAATCCGCCGTTGTCCGATGCGTAATAAGCACCAACTCGTTTTCCACCCAGCGACGCACACGCACTTCCGTGTGTGCGAAGTTGCTGTTTGTTGGGATGTGGCGCGGCAGAAGGTTGTATACTTGTGCCAGATGCGTCCAGGCAACTCTCGGTGGAATGTCCATCACCAAGAACGCGGCAACTCCCCACTGCTGCTGATCAAAACCGCTTCGTGCTTCCTCCGCCGTGCCAAACCGCTCGCGATTGACAGACATGTCCGGCAACTCGAAAGCGAACAAAGTTGGCTTGCCATCGCGTTTAAGGTTTTCCTGCCGGACTCGGCGAAACAAGTGTTCGCTATCCGGAAAGGACTGGTTCGGGTTTCGAGTTGGGGGCTTACTCGCCATGGAGGTATTTGCGGACGCTGTTGATCAGTCGTACATAGCCGTCGGGAGTGGGAGAGACTGGCTGCGTTTGCATTTCTCCTGACGCGTCGTCGGAAAGCAGGGCGTGTGCCGTGCCATCGTTGTAGAACTCGATAACCGCCTCGCGATGGTCATTGGCGAAAGTGATGCCCACTCCACCCATGGCGGAGGGTTCCACTCGTTCCGGAACTACCGAATCGGCAATTGTGCTAATTACCAGGGCTTTCGCATTGCGAATGGCAACGGCAGACGGCGCGGGAGCCTGGTAGCTGTTCCATCCAAATGGCAAAGAAGCATACGAATCAAGCTTGAGGACGAATTGAGCTGCTAGTGGCGTTAGCCCCTGGGGTGCCCCATTAGCGGACGTGCCAACGCTGGTTGTGACAGGAATGCTCGTGGAGGTTTCGGTGGCTTTCATACCATCATTGTTGCAACTTACTTGGCTGCGTCAATTCCATTTCGACCTAAGCCGTCCGGTGCACCACCCGTTCCGTCAAAACCTCCAAGACCGCCCGACCAGGCGAGACGGGCAAGCATGCCAGTTCCGCCCGCGCCTTGGCTGCGATTTCCTCGGCTCGGCGTTGGGCATAGTCCAATGCCCCCGTCTCTTTGAGAAGCGGTCCCAGGGCCTCGCGCTTGTGATTGTTGGGACTGCCCAGTATCTGGCGGACACGTGTAGCCATCTCAAGCGATGACGACTCCAGCAAATGTACCAGCGGCAACGTCAGTTTTTGCTGTTCCAGGTCGGTCCCGAGGGATTTGCCGGTGGTCCGTTCTTCGCCGACAAGGTCAAGCAAGTCGTCGGCAATTTGGAAAGCAATGCCCAAACCGCGGCCATAGGCGGTCAATCGCGCCACAATTTCGGCCGCTTTGCCGCTGAAGATCGCGCCCAGCTGGCAACAGCACGCGGTCAACGCAGCGGTCTTGCCCTCCACGATGTCGAAATACTCGCGTTCGGTCAGTTCCAGGTTGCCGCGCTGGCAGATTTGATGAAGCTCGCCTTCGCAGACGCGATTGGTCGCCTCGCCGATGAACCGGCACGCCGCCGCGTCGCCCAGGGTGCTGGTCAGATGGAAGGCGTGAGTGAACAAGTAATCGCCCAGCAAGATGCTGGTTTGGTTGCCCCAGACGGCATTGACGGTCGAGACATGGCGGCGTACCGTGGCGGTGTCGAGCACGTCGTCGTGAACCAATGTCGCGGTGTGAATCATCTCGACCACGGCCCCAAGTACGTGGTGGGCCGGCGTGATGCGGCCGCAAGCGGAAGCGGTCAGCAGCAACAATGCGGGACGCAAGCGTTTGCCGCGATAGTGGCCGAGATGCTCGATCAATCTGCCCACGCCTGGTTTCGCGGTTGTCAGCGTCCGTGCCAGTACGCGCTCCACTTCCTCCAGATCGCGGGCTATGGGCGAGAACAGGTCGGGCGGCGGACGTAGCGCAGCTGTGGGCACCGTCATTAGTTGGGTCATGGCGACTCCTCGCCAAACAACAGCTTCTCACCTGGCCTCATCGCCTCAAAAGCGAAGAGCACGTGAAGAATAGCCAGTTGTTTCTGAAGTTTCAAATCAAATTGAATTTTACGAATGGCCACTGACAGCGTCAATCGGTCCGGCGATAGTCGCCGCTCTTGCCGCCGCTCTTGGCTTCCAGGCGAATCCGCTCGATGGTGATGCCGCGGTCCACCGCTTTGCACATGTCGTAAACCGTCAAGGCGGCGACGCTGACGGCCGTGAGCGCTTCCATTTCGACGCCGGTGCGGCCGAAGCAGCGAACGGTCGCGGCGATGCCAAGAACCGCGTCGCCCTCGAAAGCAAAGTCGATCTGGACCGAGGTAATCGGCAACGGATGACACAGTGGAATCAGCTCGCCGGTGCGTTTGGCGGCCATGATGCCGGCCAGGCGGGCGACTTCGAGCACATCGCCCTTGGCCAGGCCCCGGTCTTTGATGAGGGCCAGGGTGGCAGTGGCCATGCGCACCAAACCGCTGGCCCGCGCCTCGCGCAGTGTGTCGGCCTTGGCGCTGGTGTCTACCATGCGGCTGGCGCCGTGCTCGTCGAAATGGGACAACTGGCTCATTAGTGTTCGGCACCTGTGAAGTTTTCGTTATCATAGGATTCCTGGCCTCTTGCGGCTCACCATCTTACCCGCAAAAACACCGGCCGGCTTAACCGGCCTTTTGGAGAAAATCGTGATTCACGTCGGCGGCATTGTGTTGTGCGGCGGCCAAAGCAAACGCATGGGCCGGCCGAAATGCTGGTTGCCCTTTGGCGGCGAGACAATGCTCCAGCGGGTGGTCCGCATTGTCGGAGACGTGGTGCAGCCTGTGGTGGTCGTCGCCGCTGCCGGGCAGGATGTGCCGGCGTTGCCGGACAGCGTACAAATGGTGTGCGATGAAGAGCAGGGCAGGGGACCATTGCAAGGGCTGGCGGGGGGGGTGGCGGCTTTGCGCGGCCGGTGTGACGCCGCCTATTTGTCCGGGTGCGATGTGCCGTTTTTACAGGCAGCGTTTGTGGATCGCATGGCTACGCTGCTCGGCGATCATGTTATTTGCGTGCCTCGCATTGCAGATCTTTACCATCCACTTGCAGCTGTTTATCGGCTCGAGGTGCTGGAGGTTGTTCGGCGGCTGTTGGCTGCTGATCGTCTGCGACCCGTGCATCTGTTCGAAGAAGTGCCGACGCGGATCGTTTCGGAAGATGACTTGTTTGATGTCGATCCGAGCTTACAGAGCTTGCGGAATATGAACACGCCCCAGGCGTATGCGGCGGCGTTGGTGGAGATAGACGGCTGAAATCAGTGTTGCCCGGCGTCAGCCACAGAGATCTGGCTCGCAAGTCGATACCCCACTAGAATTCTTGGAATGGCTCAGGCTACAACCATCACAGTTCATGTTCCAGGGGTGCTACGCGCATATTGCGCTGGCGCCGCCGACATCGGACTGTCGGGGGCCAACGTGCGTGCCGTGCTTGAGGATCTGGAGCAAAGCCACCCTGCCCTGTACCGCAGCGTCTGCGACGAGACAGGGGCGGTGCGGCGGCATGTGAACTTGTTCGTGAACACAGATAATGTCCGCGACGGTGATGGGCTTGACACCACTCTCCTACCAGGGGACGTCGTCACGATATTACCCGCAGTCTCAGGAGGTTGAATATGTCGGAGCGAGTGATCATTTGCATCGGCACAAAAAAGGGCCTCTTTGTCGCCGAGGCGGGGAAGAACCGGCGCAGTTTCGAGCTGCGCGGTCCATTCGGGCCAGGAGTGGCCGTCTACGCGGCCTTGATCGACACCCGCGGCACACCGCGCATTCACGCCTCGAGTTGCAATGCCTTTTTCGGCATGAAAGTGCTCCGCTCAACCGATCTGGGCAAGAAGTTCAAGGAAACGAAATCGGCCCCTGCTTTCCCCAAGGATGACGGGCGGGCGCTGGCCAATATCTGGTCGCTCGAAGCGGGCGACGCCAAGAAGGATATGTGGTGCGGGGTCGAGCCAGCGTCGTTGTTCCGCAGCAGCGACGGCGGCGACACGTGGGAGATGGTCCCCGGCATCAATAACCACGAGCACGCCCGCAAATGGCATCCTGGCAACGGCGGTCTGTGCATGCACACGATCCTGCGCGACGGCAATCGCATTCACCTGGGAATCTCCACGGGCGGCCACTACATGAGTGAAGACGGCGGCTCGACCTTCACGGCGGCCAACAAGGGCGTCGGCGCCGGGTTTGTGCCCGATCCCTACCCCGAGTTCGGCCAGTGTGTGCACAAGATTGCGGGCCACAAGGATGTGCCGGGCAGGCTCTACATGCAGAACCATGGCGGCTGGGAAGAGCGTCCGGGCATTGGCGTCTTGCGTAGCGACGACCACGGCCACACCTGGAGGTCGATTAGCAAGGGTCTGCCGTCGGACTTCGGTTTCCCGATTGTGGTGCACCCGCACGATCCTGACACGGTCTATGTCATGCCGCTGGAGGGAATGACACGGACTTGTCCGGGCGGCGCACCCGCAGTCTGGCGGAGCGAAGATGGTGGCGATTCATGGGCACGGCTCATTCGTGGGCTGCCGAAAAAAGAAAGCTATTTCACGGTGCTGCGCGATGCGATGGAAATCGATGAGCTCAAGTCTCCCGCGCTCTATTTCGGAACCACGACGGGCCAGCTTTGGATCGGCCGCGACGGCGGAGAAGAATGGAACTGTTTGTTTGATTCGCTGCCGCCGATCCACTGCGTGAAGGTCGCCGTAGTGTGAGTGGCCCAGATCAAACACGCCGAAACTGGCGATCCAAATCGTGTCGGGTAAAAAGAAGCGACGTCGGCCGGCCGTGCGGACAATGATGTGTATCATCCGCAAGCTCACGTTGAGCTACGAGAGCCGCAATTTCCTCGGGCGTGAGCGGATCACCAGCCCGCACGGCGGCATGACATGCCATCAAGCTCAGCAAATCGTTGAATAGTTGCTCGCGCGTCGGCATCCGGTCCTTGCTGGCAAGATGATCGACCACAGCCTTGAGAATCTTTTGAGGATCGCGGTTGCCAAGAATCGCTGGATAGCTGGTGAGCAGCACGGTGCCGCCGCCGAAATCCTGGATGCCCAGGCCCAATTCGGCCAGGGCCGCTCGGTGCTCCAGTGTTCTGGCCGCTTGTTCCGCGGTCAAATCGACAGGCTCGGGTATCAGCAGTTGCTGAACTTCCAGCGAGCCGGAGCGAATGCGATTTTTCAGTTGTTCAAACAAAATGCGTTCGTGCAACGCATGCTGATCAATGACTAGCATCCCCTCAGCGGTTTCCAGCACAAGGTAGGCATTGTAAAGCTGAATTGCCCGCAACGTCGTGGAGCTGGGCATCAACCTAGGCTGCTGGTCCAGCGCCTCCGCAACTGCCGCGGCGGTGGGTACACCAGCGTCCGTTCGGTAAACTTTGGGCGAATCGGAAAGTGGCGCGGCGGGAAAAGTTTCCTCACGCGGTTCCGGCCCAGGGGGCTCGGGCAAAATGGCATTGCCAAACATCGGCGAACGCGGCGGCATCAATGTCGACGGCGGCTGCAAACGCGGCGTCAAATTGGCAGCGCTCAAACGTTGCCGCACGGTATTCAGCACCAAACTGTAAAGCGCACTGCTATCGCGAAATCGCACTTCCGACTTGGTCGGATGAACATTTACATCCACAAGATCCGCGGGCAATTCCAAAAACAAAAACGCGATTGCATAACGCCCCGTCATCACCAGGCCGCGGTAAGCTTCCTGAAGTGCGTGGCCCAGGCTGCGGTCGCGAATCCAGCGGCCGTTGAGAAACAGATACTGCATTTTGTTGTTGCCCCGCTCACACGACGGATTGGCCACAAAGCCATGCAGTCGAGCGGGTCCGCCTTTGACGTCAATGGCATAGAGTTTATCGCGCAATTCGGCGCCGAAGAACAGGCCAAGACGCTCGGCCAAATTGGCCGTCGGCGGCACTTCGTAGACGCCCTTGCCGTTGTGACGTAAGGTCAAATGCAGCTGGGGATGAGCCAGGGCCAACCGAGTGAACGTCTCGCAGACATGGCCCAATTCCGTC
>DASRAT010000906.1:0-4773 GCA_035638015.1 Gemmataceae bacterium
CTGCAATTCGCATTCCGCAATCCGCAATTCGAACTCTGACCCGGCGCTGCAACCCGGCGCCGCTTTTTTGGGGGGACGACAACGATGTCTACCGGAAAATCGATTCTGAGCGCGATGCGCCAACAGGTCAACCTCACCGACTATCGCAAGAAGCACTGGGAGGGGACCTTCGAGGAATACCTCGACATTGTCCGCGAGCACCCCGAGGTGACGCGCACTGCCTATCAGCGCCTCTATGACATGATCCTTTCGCACGGCACGGAAGAGGTCTACGAAAACAAAGAAAAGGTGATCCGCTACAAATTCTTCACGGAATTCGCGGCCCGCCATGCCGATGCCATTTACGGCCTCGACCGGCCGCTCATGCAGCTGGCCAACACCTTCAAATCGGCCGCCAAGGGTTATGGAACCGAGCGGCGCGTGCTGCTTTTGCATGGCCCTGTCGGAAGCTCCAAGAGCACCATCGCCCGTCTGCTGAAACGCGGCCTGGAAGAATACTCCCGCTGCGACGAAGGGATGCTTTTCACCTTTTCCTGGAAAGGCCCGGACGGCACCTGGCTCAAGGACCCGATGCACACCGAACCACTCTTGCTGGTCCCCGGCGACATGCGCGCCTCGGTGCTGGCTCGCATCAACGAGGACCGCAAACCCGACGAATACCATGCCCAGATCAAGGGCGACATCAGCCCGTACAGCCGTTACATGTTCAACGAGCGCCTGGCGAAATACGACGGCGACGTGTCACGGATGCTGGCCGAAGAGATCAAGGTTTTTCGCCTGATACTCTCCGAGCAGGATCGCATCGGCATCGGCACCTTCCAGCCCAAGGACGAAAAGAACCAGGATTCCACGGAGCTAACGGGCGATATCAACTACCGCAAAATCGCCGAGTTCGGCACCGACAGCGATCCGCGCGCCTTCAACTTCGACGGCGAACTCAATATCGCCAATCGCGGCCTGGTGGAGTTCATCGAAGTGCTGAAGCTCGACGTGGCGTTCCTTTACGACCTGCTGGGTGCCTCGCAGGAACACAAAATCAAGCCGAAGAAGTTCGCCCAGACCGACATCGACGAGGTCATTCTGGGACACACCAATGAGCCGGAATACAAACGGCTTCAGAACAACGAGTTCATGGAAGCTCTGCGCGACCGCACCGTCAAGATCGACGTGCCTTACGTCACGCGCTTGTCGGACGAAATCCGAATCTATGAAAAAGACTTCAACTCCGATCGCGTCAAAGGCAAGCACATCGCGCCGCACACCATCGAAATCGCCGCCATGTGGGCCGTGCTGACTCGGTTGGAGCAGCCCAAACACGCCAACCTGACGCTGCTGCAAAAGCTCAAGCTCTACAACGGCAAGACGCTCCCCGGCTTCACCGAGGACAACATCATCGAACTGAAGCGGCAAGCCATGAACGAGGGCATGCACGGCATCAGCCCGCGTTATATTCAGGACAAAATCTCCAACGCCCTGGTCGCGCACCCGGACGCCACCAGCGTCAATCCATTCATGGTGCTGCACGAACTGGAGACCGGCCTGCGTCATCACTCCTTGATTACCAGCCAGGATCAGCTCCAGCACTACCGCGAGCTGCTGGCAGTGGTCAAAGAAGAATACGAGGATGTCGTGAAAAACGAAGTGCAACGCGCCATTGCCGCCGATGAAGACGCCCTCATGCGGCTGTGCGGCAACTACATCGACAACGTCAAGGCGTACACCCAGCGCGAAAAAGTCCGCAACCGTTACACCGGCAACTACGAGGAACCCGACGAACGGCTGATGCGGAGTATCGAGGAAAAGATCGACATCCCCGAAGGCCGCAAAGACGACTTCCGCCGCGAGATCATGAACTACATCGGCGCCCTGGCCATCGACGGCAAGAAGTTCGACTACAAAACCAACGAGCGCTTGCAGAAGGCCCTGGAGCTAAAATTGTTCGAGGACCAAAAGGACACAATCAAGCTGACGAGCCTGGTGTCCAACGTCGTGGACAAGGCAACGCAAGAAAAGATCGACGTGGTCAAGGGACGGCTCATTCGCAATTACGGGTATAATGAGGAAAGTGCGACGGATGTGCTGACGTTTGTGGCGAGTATTTTTGCGCGAGGGCATGCGAAGAAGTAATGCCGCTTGCGCTTTGCGACTTTTCATTGAATTGGCCAACTGGTCATTGGTTCGTTTGTTTTGGTATTGGGCAGGAGATTGTTAATGTACCATGACTTTTCTTTTGGATGGATTTGATTTCAAGGAAGAGGCGATGATCCACATGGCCATCGCTGCATTGGAAAACGCCGGTTATGATTTAAGCGTGGTCAAACAGTTGATACGCGCCGACATGCCGCCTGGGTACCGCGCCATGACACTGGCGGACGGCGCCGCTCTTGCGACGCCGGCATTTGCTTCGCAGGCGATTTTGAATCATGTGCTTGAAGAGGAGCTAATTCACTTGTTTCAGAAACAGCAAGGATTGGCCGGTGAGTTTGGGCCGACGACAGCACAATCGCTGGAGAATGAAGTAGATGAAAACCGAAAATTCCCACTCCCGAAACCAAATGCTTGAGAAGCGGCTGGATCTCCTTCGGCGCGAAGTGGCTGGTCAGCTAGTGGATTTGCCTTGTCCGGATTGCGGGCAGAATCGCATTGCGGTTTGGTACACCCACCCGGCGCCGGCCGACTTCAGAACATGGTTTGTTTGTGATAACTGTCGATTTGAAATGCGGGCGCAAAACACCGACCAGCCGCAACATTACTCCCTAGACCGTGACCGAACGGGACACCCAGTCGCGACGTAAAACAGGAGTTTTCAGCGCTTACACAATGACTTTAATATGAGCCAAAAAATCGAGCGCGACTACCAGCGTTTCAGAAAACTCGTCCGCGGCAAGGTCAAAAGCGACCTGGGTAAGTACATCAGCCGTGGCGAAATGATCGGCAAAAAAGGCAAAGACCTTGTCAGCATCCCGCTGCCCTCGATCGAGTTGCCGCAGTTCCGCTACGGCCAGAAGGGCGGCGGCGGCGTCGGACAGGGCGAAGGCGATCCTGGACAACCGTTGACCGCGCCCCAGGAAGAAGGCGAAGGCGGCGCGGGCGATCAGCCGGGCGGCCACATACTTGAAGTCGATCTGACGATGGAGGAGCTGGCAGAAATTCTTGGCGAAGAACTGCAACTGCCGCGCATCGAGCCGCGCGGCAAGAAGAACATTGTCACCACCAAGGACAAATATACCGGCATCCGCCAGGCCGGTCCTGAGTCATTGCGGCATTTCAAGCGCACTTTCAAACGGGCCATGCGCCGCCAGATCGCCAGCAAAACCTATGACCCCGATATGCCGGTCGTCATTCCGATCCGACAAGACAAGCAATATCGCAGCTGGAAGGAAGTGCAGAAACCGGAGTCGGTGGCGTGCATCATTTACATGATGGACGTATCAGGCTCGATGACTGACGAGCAAAAAGAGATCGTCCGCATCGAGGCGTTCTGGATCGACACCTGGCTCAAAGCCCATTACAAGGGGCTTGAGAACGTGTACATCATTCACGACGCGGCGGCCCAGATCGTGGACGAGCACACTTTCTATCACACCCGCGAATCGGGCGGCACCAAGATCAGTGCGGCTTATGAGTTAGCCGACAAAGTCATAACCAAGAAATACCCGCAGGACCAGTACAACATTTACGCGTTTCACTTCTCCGACGGTGACAACTGGGGCGACGACAACCCCAAATGCCTGGAGATTTTGACCGAAAAACTATTGCCCAAGCTCAATCTGTTTGGCTACGGCCAGGTGGAAAGTCCTTACGGCAGCGGCGAGTTCTACGAGCATGTGCACGAGTTGGTCGGCGACCATGAGAATGTCGTGGTCAGCCGCATTCCGGATCGGGAAGCGATTTTGGGGTCGATCAAGGAGTTTCTGGGAACCGGACGCTAGCGAGAAACAGCATGAAATGGCAGGAACTGGCGGCGACTTCACACTACCAAACGGCCGTGGCTGTTGAAGAGGCGTTGCAGCGCGGCAGCGTCTCTGACGCGAAAGTAGGCATTCAGGAACTGGTGGATGCGTTGGCACGATCTGACAAACGGGCTTTGAAAAGTCAATTAATTCGGCTAATGGCCCACGTCATCAAGTGGCTAACCCAGCCAGATCATCGAACCCGAAGCTGGGGTCAATCCATCCGCAATGCTCGCGACGAAATCGCGGAAATCCGGGAAGACACGCCTAGCCTGACGCGAGAGACCATCGAAGATATGTGGCAGGCTTGCTTCGCGCGTGCGAAAGCCGATGCCGAAGACGACATGGAGCAACAATCGCCGATCATGACCTTAACTTGGAATGACGTTTTTGAAAATGATTACAAGGTTGAGTCCCCGTGAGCATACCTTACGACACCAAACTGCCCCCCGACCTTCGCGCTCTCAAGCAAGAGATTGAAGGTTACGCGCGCGGCTACGGCTTGGATTTCTTCGAGACGATCTTCGAAGTATTGGACGCGGAAGATCTTAACGAGGTGGCGGCTTACGGCGGCTTTCCGACGCGCTATCCGCACTGGTCGTTTGGCATGGCTTACGAGGAGTTAAAGAAAGGGTACGACTACGGCCTGTCCAAAATCTACGAGATGGTGATCAATAACGATCCGTGCTACGCCTACCTGATGCGCTGCAATCACACCATCGACCAGAAATTAGTCATGGCCCATGTCTACGGCCACTGCGACTTCTTCAAGAACAACGCCTACTTTGCGCACACCAACCGCAAGATGATGGACGAGATG
>DASRAT010000907.1:0-4740 GCA_035638015.1 Gemmataceae bacterium
GGTGGCATTTCTGGATTATCCTGACTGCGCCCGCACCATTGAAGAAATGGTGCGGGCTGAGGTTCGGGCAGGCCGCGGGCATCCGGCGATTCTCTGCTACACAATCGGCAACGAAATCCCCGCGTCACTCGTCCGCTGGCATGGGCGCCGCAAACTGGAACGCTTTCTGGAACGGCTTTATTACGCCGCCAAAGAAGAAGACCCGCAAAGGCTGGTCACCTACGTGAACTACCCTTCGACCGAATATCTCCAGCTTCAGTTCCTGGATTTCGCCTGCTTCAACGTTTATCTGGAGTCGCAAAAACGCCTCGACGCCTACCTGGCGCGGCTGCACAACCTTGCTGGCGACTTGCCGTTGGTTATGGCGGAAATGGGTTTGGACAGCCTGCGCAATGGTGAAGCAGCCCAAGCGCAAACCCTGGAGTGGCAAATTCGCACTTCCTTCGCGGGCGGTTGCGCGGGCGCCTTTGTCTATGCCTGGACCGACGAATGGTTCCGAGGCGGCGCGGAGGTGGAAGATTGGGCTTTTGGTATCACGGATCGGAACCGTGGTGCCAAACCGGCACTTGCGATGGTACGTGAAGCCTTTAAGGAGGTTCCATTCACGCAGGAGATGCCCTGGCCGCGCATCTCAGTGGTCGTCTGCAGCCACAACGGCGCACGGACCATTCGCGAGTGCCTGGAAGGTTTGCAAAAACTGGAGTATCCGAATTATGAAGTGATCGTCGTCGATGACGGATCGTCCGATGCGACCAGCGCCATCGCCAGCGAGTATGATTACCGGGTTATCCGCACCGAGAATCGCGGCTTGAGCAATGCCCGCAACACCGGCTGGCAGGCAGCCACGGGAGAGATCGTGGCGTACATCGACGACGATGCTTATCCGGACCCGCATTGGCTCCACTATTTGGCGGCGTCGTTTGTGAATCCAGCCAACGCCAAACATGCCGCCGTGGGCGGACCCAATATTGCGCCGCCAACGGACGGACCCATCGCCGAATGCGTTTCCCATTCACCGGGCGGGCCGACGCATGTGCTGCTGTCGGATCGGGAGGCTGAACACATTCCGGGATGCAACATGGCTTTTCGTAAATCCTGCCTCGAAGCCATCGACGGATTTGACCCCCAATTCCGCGTAGCTGGCGATGACGTGGACATCTGCTGGCGTTTGCAGGAGCACGGTTGGACCCTGGGTTTCAGTCCAGCGGCGGTGGTCTGGCATCATCGCCGCAATTCCGTGCGGGCCTATCTGCGCCAGCAACGTGGCTACGGAAAAGCCGAAGCACTCTTGGAGAAAAGATGGCCGGAGAAGTATAACGTCGCCGGCCACCTTAAATGGGCCGGGCGGGTTTATGGAGTTCCCTATATCCGCTGGCGGGCGGGGCGCATTTATCATGGTGTTTGGGGATTGGCCCCGTTCCAGTCACTCTACGAGCCTGCCCCGACTGTAATAGGTGCGTTGCTGATGATGCCTGAGTGGTATTTGCTCATCGCGCTGCTCGGAGTGCTTTCCTTGCTTAGCCTGCATTGGTCACCGTTAAGGTTGATTTTTCCGTTGCTTGCTTTTGCCATTGGCGCTCCGTTGCTGCAGGCCGGGCGTTGCGCGGCCCGAGTGTGTTTCACGAACACGCCGGCGACTTCCCGCGCCGTCCGAATAAAACTACGGCTACTCACCGCCTGTCTGCATTTGCTCCAGCCCTTGGCGCGCTTGTGCGGAAGGCTGCGGTATGGTCTGACGATTTGGCGGCAACACGCCGCGGCCGGGCTGGCGCTGCCGCGTCCCTGGCTGGCCAACATTTGGACTAAACGAACTCTGACCATGGACGAGCGGCTTCACGCCATTGAATCGACGTTGCGAACCCACGGGTTAGTGGCTGTGCGCGGCGGCAATTTCGACCGCTGGGATCTGGAGCTGTGGGGCGGACTGTTGGGGGCCGCGCGCTTGTTTGTGGCGGTCGAGCATCACGGCAACGGGCGGCAATTGCTGAGAGTTCGTTCCTGGCCGTGGTGTTCGGCGGTGGGACTGGTGTTGACAGCGTTGTTTGCCGCGCTGGCGTTGGGTGCCGCGCACGACCGGGCCTGGCAGGCTTTCGGCGCGTTGGGTGCCGCGGCGTTGCTGCTGGCGGCCCGCACCATTCACGAATGCGCCGCCGCCACGGCGGCCTTTCTGTCCGCGATACGAAAGATTGAGCGCGAGGAGAAATGCGATGAGCACGATTAACTCACGCACGCTTTTCTGGCGGTTGCTGCAACAGGCGCGGCCTTATTGGCTTCATCTGGCGGGGATCTTTTTGTTGAGCTTACTCTCCTCGCCCTTCGCATTGTTGACCCCGGTTCCTTTGGCGATTGCGGTGGACAATGTCCTGGGTCACGAACCGTTGCCGCAATTTCTCCAGGGGTGGCTGCCGGCGTCGCTGACCGAATCGGAGACCGGCTTGCTGGCGCTGGCGCTCGGCCTGCTGATTACCGTGGCGGTGTTGACCCAGCTTCGGGATTTCGCCAACGGCTGGCTCACGGCTTACGCGGGCGAGAGATTGCTGCGCAGTTTTCGCGCGCAGTTGTTTCGGCACGTGCAACGGTTGTCGTTTTCCTATCATGACACCCGGGGCACCGCCGATTCCACATTTCGTATTCAGTACGACGCAGCTTGCGTGCAAAAAATCATCGTCGAAGGGGTCATCCCGTTCATCACGGCCGCCATAACTTTTCTTTCGATGATCTGGGTAACGACTCGAATCAATTGGAAACTGGCGGTCGTCGCCCTGACGGTTTCGCCGGCGATTTATCTGGCCTCGCGGATCTATCGTCGCCGCCTGAGAGGCCGGGCGCGCGAAGTCAGAAAAATTGAAAGCTCCGCGCTGGCGGTGGTGCACGAAGTTTTGGGGGCTGCCCGCGTGGTGAAAGCCTTCGGCCAGGAAGAGCGGGAAGAGGAGCGATTCCTGCGCCAGTCCAATGAAGGAATGCGGGCGCGGCTGCGGCTGGTCTTCGCCGAAGGCGGGTACGGATTGGCCGTGGCCCTCATCACGGCGGTTGGCATGGCCGCGGTTCTGTTGATTGGCGTGCGCGCCATTGAGGCCAAGACGCTCACCTGGGGAAGCTTCATGGTGGTCTGGGGTTATATCGGGCAACTCTACGGGCCCTTGAAGACCGTCAGCAAGAAAGCGGCAAGTATGCAAACGAATCTGGCCGGCGCCGAGCGCGCCTTCGCCCTGCTCGATGAATCGCCGGACGTCGCCGAACACCCTAATCCGCGTCCGCTCGTGTGCGCCCGAGGAGCGATGATCTTTCGAAATGTTTCTTTTGCTTACGAACAAGACCGGCCGGTCTTGCAGGAAGTTTCCTTTGACATTGCGCCGGGCACTTGCCTGGGCATCGCCGGCGCGACGGGCGCCGGCAAAACCACGTTGGTGAATTTGCTGACGCGATTTTATGATCCAACGGCCGGCCAGATACGGCTCGATAACGTGGATTTGCGCGAATACAAGCTGGCCGACCTGCGCAACCAGTTCGCCATTGTGCTGCAGGAGCCAGTGCTCTTTTCCACCAGCATCGCCGAGAACATCGCCTACGCCAGGGCCGGCGCCAGCCAAAGTGAAATCATCGCCGCGGCCCAGGCTGCCAACGCTCATGACTTCATCATCCGCTTGCCACAAGGTTACGACACGCTCGTGGGCGAACGGGGGTTGCGGCTGTCCGGCGGCGAGCGTCAGCGCATCTCGCTGGCGCGGGCGTTTCTGAAAGACGCGCCCATCCTCATCCTCGATGAACCAACCAGTTCAGTGGATGTGAAAACCGAAGCAGCCATTGTGGAAGCGATGGAACGGCTCACGCGCGGACGCACGACGTTCATCATCGCGCACCGCGCCAGCACCTTGAAACATTGCGACCTGATCCTCCAGCTTGAAAACGGCCGGGTCGTCGCGTTTGATCGCGGGCCGGCTCGCGGAGAAAAAGTGGGGGACAGTTCTGCTGCCGAAACCACCGTTGCCGAAAGGAGCATGTATGCTTAAGACCGAGGTGAAGGAAGTTTTGCCCGCCGATCTGCGCGAACATCGCGCCGTCCAGACCTGGCGGCAAATCCAGTCCGAATGGTTCGAGCCGGAGAGCATCGAAGTGCTCAAGTCGAAACGAAAATCGGCTGTGTATCGGCTGACCGGTGGTGGCCCGAGCGGCATGACGATCATCGCCAAGCGCTCCTCGGCTGCGACGGTTCTCGTTGAACATGCCGTCTATGAAGAGGTCCTCACGCGTCTGCCCTTGGCGGCGCTGCGCTGCTACGGTTTCGCGCGCGAACCGGACACCGAGTACTGCTGGCTGTTCCTGCAAGACGCCGCCGGGCCGGAATACTCGCCGGCCAACGGGGAGCACCGCGAACTCGCTGCACGCTGGCTGGCGACGCTTCATCGTGTGCCGGTTTCCGCCGAACTTCAGGCGGCGTTGCCTGATCGCGGCCCGAATCATTACTTGAATCTGCTGCGCGACGGCCGCGAGGTCTTGGTGACGCGTGTTGAGCATCCGGCCCTGTCCGCGGAGGAAGTCGCGTTGCTGCGGAAAGTCACGGAGCAATTGGACGCGGCCGAGCAACATTGGGGCGAGTTGGAAACATTCTGCGCCGCCTGGCCGCGCGCGGTGGTGCACGGCGATTTCGTCATCAAGAACCTGCGCCTTCGGAACGGCGACCGCGGCCCGGCGCTGCTGGTCTATGACTGGGAAATGGCGGGCTGGGGCGTGCCGGCGACG
>DASRAT010000908.1:0-3522 GCA_035638015.1 Gemmataceae bacterium
GCCGCACGAAGACAGCGATGTGGACATCCTGATTGTCATGGCGACCCGAAATCAGCTGGATCAGGCATTCAAGATTCACTCGACGCTATTGCCGCCGTTCCCACTCGACATTATTGTTCGGACACCTGCAGACATGAAGTGGCGGCTTGATGAGGGCGAATCGTTTCACACCGAAGTCGTTACAAAAGGCAAAGTCTTGTATGAAAAAGTCAACACGGCAATGGGTTCGCAAAGCCGAAGACGACTACCAACTCGCCGTACAAATCGCACAGGGTGACAAACCCCATTACGACCAGCGTTGCTTCCTTTGTCAGCAATCCGCGGAAAAGTTCTTGAAGGCGTTACTGGAAGAGATCGCAGTTTCCATTCCCAAGACGCACGTCCTGGACGATCTTCACAACCTACTTGTCTCCCATTTTCCCGAATTGCATGGCTTTCGTCGCGGTTTGATTTATTTGAGCGATTTCGCGGTGGCCGTGCGGTACCCAGGGAGAAACGCAAGCAACGGCCGCTTTGCGATGGGCAGGTCGAGTGCGTGCCGTGTGCAGTAGTTTACTAGGCGTTCGTCCGCCAGGCTCACCATGACAGCAAACCGGCCGGTTATTTTTTCAGTGTGCCAACTATTTCGCTGATGCTGGCGGCCTTGAGGACTTCGAGTGCTGACGGCAATTGTCCCACCAACCGCACCGACACCATCGGATCATAGAAATTCGCCGTCCCAATCTGCACCGCGCTCGCCCCCGCCACCAAAAACTCCATCACATCGTCAATCGTCGCGATGCCGCCAATACCGATGATCGGCACTTTGACGCTACGGGCCACCTGCCAAACCAGTCGCAAGGCCAGCGGCTTGATCGCCGGCCCGCTCAGGCCGCCGGTGATGTTGCCGAGGATCGGTTTCCGTTTGCGCCAGTCGATGGCCATGCCAACGAAGGTGTTGATGAGCGAGACGGCGTCCGCCCCGCCATCGACGGCCGCCTGGGCGATGGGAACGATGTTGGTCACATTCGGCGTCAGCTTGGCGATGATCGGCAGCGGGCAGACATCGCGAACGCCCTTGACGACACGGCGCGTCACCTCGGGATCAATGGCAAAATCGACGCCGCCGGAGACGTTGGGACAGGACAGGTTTAATTCCAAGCCCGCCAGGCCGGATTCGCGACCGATCTGTGCGGCCATTTCAATGAACTCGCTTTCGGTCTTGCCGGCGATGTTGGCGATGATCGCAGTCGGCAGCGTTCGCAGATAAGGCAAATGATGATGAATGAAATGGTCGATGCCGTCGTTGTCGAGACCGATGGCGTTTAGCATGCCGCTCGGCGTTTCGACGGTTCGCGGCGGCGGATTGCCGGCGCGCGGTAGTTTTGTGACGGTCTTGGGGATGATGCCGCCCAGCTGTGCAAAGTCGACAGTGCCGGCCATTTCACGGGCGTAGCCGAAAGTGCCCGAGGCGACGAGAATCGGGTTCTTCAGGTGGAGGCGGCCGAGGGTGGTGGTGAGGTTGGGCATGAACCGCGATGGTCAAAAGAAACTGCGGCCGATGAGGATGCCAACAATGAGTGCGGCGACCATGCCACTAACGACGAGTGGCCAAAAGCGAGTCGGTGACGTTTCCTGTTCCAGTCCTCGGGGGAGCTTGGCGTGATTCTTTGTGCCAGGCGGAATCGGCACAGAGTCAACTTCGAATATTGGAGGAAACAGATCAACCTCCGGTTTTGGTTGTGCACTTGCCATTATTCAGGCCTCCAATTCAACGAAAAGCGGGCGTTCTCCGATCAATTTGCCGGCATCAAAAACTTGCACATAGTATACACCGGGCGCCGGGAAGCTACAATTCCGCAAGATAAACGGAATGGGAATAATGGCCATTGGGCCACGGAAGGAAACATTTCGGCTCACGCTTGAATAGATGACTTCATCATTTCCCGGGCGATTGATTTCAATATGCAGTTCAGCTTGGCCTGGATGGCCACTTAACTGCAAATAAACACAGAGCCGCCGGCGGAGGTGAGGAAAGGACGCTGCCCAAACCGCGCTGCGGACGCCGCTCAACTCGTAAACACCTGGCTCGTGTGCGGATTTCTCGACGCCATCGCACAAGACCATGGCCTGAACGCGCGGCAACACCAGTTTCGGCATTTCCAAAACCTCCACAATTTGCATTGAGTATATGAATGCCGCCAGCCCGGTTCGCTAGGCCACGAGCATTTCTTTGGGAGACATGTTTTTGGGGTCTTGAAATCCCTCCCTCCACCCCCCAAGCTAAGCTCCAATCCTTTTCCCTTCGCCCCGATGGGAGCCGACCCAATGGCATCCGACAAAATCCAGGAAATCCCCAGTGTCGTTCCAACAGGCCGCCCCGCGGAGCCGGAGGCCCATAAGCCATACATCCCGGACCTTACGGAAATACCAGAATTCACTGGGCAAGCCGTGATCCTCGGGGCCGTGCTCGGCATCATTTTCGGCGCCTCGTCGCTTTATTTGCTGCTCAAGGTCGGCATGACTGTCTCGGCGTCGGTGCCCATCGCGGTTTTGTCGATCACGCTATTTCGCTTTTTCTCGAGGTCCTTCGGCTTTCGGCGGGCGACGATTCTGGAAAACAACATCGTGCAAACGGCCGGATCGGCAGGCGAGTCGATTGCCTTCGGCGTCGGCGTCACCATGCCGGCGCTGTTGCTGCTCGGCTTCGAGATGGACATCACTCGCGTCATGACGGTGGCTGTGCTCGGCGGCGTGCTCGGCATCTTGATGATGATACCCCTGCGGCGAGCCTTCATCGTCAAGCAGCACGGCAAGCTGCTTTATCCCGAAGGCACGGCCTGCGCGGAAGTGCTGGTCGCCGGTGAAAAAGGCGGCGCCACGGCGCGCATGGTGTTCCTCGGCTTTGGTGTCGCGGCCGTATTCAAGTTCTTCTCCTCGGCATTCAACTTGTGGTCGTCGGAACCTTCCCATCACCTTTACACCGAAGCATCTGGCAAAAAAACAGGCTTGAAAGGCGCTGAAATTGGCGGCGAACTGTCCCCGGAGTTGCTTGGCGTGGGGTATCTCATTGGGCCGAAAATCGCGGCACTCATGATGGGCGGCGCGGTTTTGTCTTACTGGGTACTGGGCCCAATGATCGCCCATTTTGGGGAAACGGCGCCGGCAGTGATCTCGCCCGCGGTGTCCAACGTGGACGAAGAGTCAAAAAAAGACAAGGGCCTAATCGGCAACATGGGCCCCGGAGGCATTCGCGGCAACTATTTGCGCTACATCGGCGCCGGCGCTGTGGCCGCCGGCGGCATCATCAGCATGGGGCGTGCGATGCCGTTGATTATCGCCTCCATCCTGGCCGGAGTGCGCGACCTGCGTTCCAGCCGGGCGGGTGGCGGCACGCAGCGCACCGAACGCGATCTGTCCATGAGCGTGGTGTTGTTCGGTAGTTTGGGTTTGGTGGCCGTGTTGATGCTCATTCCGCAAATGGGCCTGGGTGTGACAGTATTTGGCTTCTTGGCAGCGCTGCTCATACTCGTCTTTGGCTTT
>DASRAT010000909.1:0-2276 GCA_035638015.1 Gemmataceae bacterium
TTGACGATTTGCTGGCCTTCTCGCGCTTGAGCCGCCAGCCGATCAAAAAACAACGGATCCTGGCCGCCCGCGTGGTGCAAGACTGCTTGGCGGACTTTCGTGGCGAACGCGAAGGGCGCTGTTTGGACATTCGTCTTGCGGACATGGGTGAATGCCAAGCTGACCCGGCCTTGCTCAAGCAAGTTTGGATGAACTTGCTCGGCAATGCCCTCAAGTACACTCGCAAGCAAGCGGCGGCTATCATAGAAATCGGTTGCCGCGACGGTGACCATGCCGGCGATCTCACGTTTTATGTCAAGGACAACGGCGTGGGGTTTGACATGCGCTACGCCCACAAGCTCTTCAACGTTTTTCAGAGGCTGCATCGCGCCGAAGATTACGAAGGGACCGGTGTGGGATTGGCGATTGTCCAGCGCATCGTGCATCGTCACGGCGGCCGAATTTGGGCCGAAGCCACGCCGAACCAGGGCGCGACTTTTTACTTCACACTCGGCAAAGGAGCATTCCATGGTTGAAAGCAGCGTGGAGATCCTGCTCGTCGAAGACAATCCCAACGACGTGAAATTGGCCGTGCACGCCTTCAAGACGCACAACTTGGCGAATAACGTGCACGTCGTCCGCGACGGGGCCGAGGCCCTGGAATACATTTTTTGTACTGACCGTTATGCCCAGCGCAACATCGAGAACGGCCCCAAGGTGATCCTTCTAGATCTCAAGCTGCCTTTGGTGGACGGTATTGAAGTGTTAAGGCGGGTCAAAGCCGATCCGCGGACTCGCACGCTGCCGGTGGTCGTCATGACGTCCTCCAAGGAAGAGCCGGACATCGAGGAGTGTTACCGGCTAGGCGTTAACAGCTACATCGTCAAGCCGGTGGATTTCGACCAATTCACCGAAGCCGTGCGGCAACTCGGTTATTATTGGCTACTGCTCAATCAAGCACCCGTGACCGGAGGTTGATGTTTCCAACATCGTAGGAAGCAATAACCCGAGATCAGAAAGGAGTTCGGCAATGCCCGACTCGCTGCGAGTTCTGATCGTGGAAGACAATCCTGCCGATTTTCGCCTGATGGTGCACGCGCTGCGCCAGGGCGGTTTTGACCCCGTATGTCAACGCGTGGACACCGAACCGGCGTTCTCAGCTATGCTGGACGAGCATCCGGACGTCATCTTGTCGGATTACAACCTGCCGCAATTCGATGCGTTGCGGGCCTTGACTTTGCTGCGCCAACGTCAATGGGACATTCCGTTTATCATTGTGTCGGGGTCCATCGGTGAAGATATCGCCGTCGGCGCCATGAAACAAGGCGCGGCTGACTTCCTCCTCAAAGACCGCATGGCGCGCCTGGGCCCGTCGGTGACTCTGGCGCTGGAACAGAAACAACTGCGTGAAGGAAAGCGGCAGGCGGATGCGACTCTCCAAAAACGCGCTCGCCTCGACGCCATGTGCGCCGACGTGGGCTTGGCCCTTACGCGAGCCGACACACTTCGCCAGATGCTTCAGTATTGCACCGAATCGATGGTTCAGCATCTTGGCGCCGCGTTCGCGCGGATATGGACGCTTAACGAAGCTGAATCCGTTTTGGAATTGCAAGCCAGTGCCGGCCTTTACACCCACATTGACGGGCCGCACCGGCGCGTGCCTGTCGGCCAATTCAAAATCGGCCTGATAGCTCTTGAGCGCAAACCCCACTTGACCAATGACGTTTGCAACGACCCTCGTGTCGGCGACCGCGCCTGGGCCCAGCGTGAAGGCATGATTTCCTTCGCGGGTTATCCGCTTGTTCTGGCGGATCGCCTCGTCGGTGTGATGGCAATGTTCGCGCGGCACCCGCTGGAAACCGTCACTCTCGACGCCATGTCCGCCGTTGCCAATCAGATGGCTCTGGGCATCCAACGAAAGCAAGATGAAGCTCACCTGGCGCATTTGATATCATCAAGCCCGGCGGTCATTTTTTCCTTGGAGCTCAAGGGAGAAGAAGTCCGGCTAAGCTGGATCAGCGACAATATCAAGAAGCTGTTTGGTTATGCGACGCAGGAGTGCTTGCGGCCCCATTGGTTTGAAGATTGCGTGCATGCCGAGGACATGCCGACATTGTCGCGGCGTTGGCCTGAGGTGATGCGAGACGGCCGCCATACCAGCGAATTCCGTTTCCGCCACAAGAACGGCAACTTTCGCTGGGTCCGAGACGAAATCCAACTTTTATCGAGTAAACCGGGCCAGCCTGGGGAGTGCGTTGGTTCCTGGTCCGATGTAACCGAGCGCAAAGGAGCGGAGC
>DASRAT010000910.1:0-8452 GCA_035638015.1 Gemmataceae bacterium
CAAGATGGGCCAGAATGGCTCGCCCACCAATGAGCTGGCTTTGCAAAGCGTGCGTGTGCCGCGTGAGAATGTGGTCGGACTGGAGGGCCGCGGTCAGGTCAATGCCCTGGAGACGCTGAACGTCGGCCGCGCCGGTTTGGCGATGTCAGCCATGTGTCAAATGGTGCGGCTGTGCGATTGGAGCCGCGATTTTGCCAAGCAGCGTTATGGCGAGATTCCCGCGTGGATCGGCTGGCGTTTGGATCGGATGGAGGAGGAGCGTTTCATTTCCGAGGCGATGGCTTACGAAATCATTGGGCGGTTTGAGCACAAGCAGACCAAGTCAGTGCGCATGGAATCGGCGATTGCGAAAATGTTAGTGAGCGAGCTCTTTCATCATTCGATTGAGCTCGCAGAAGAAATTCACGGCCCGGACGGGCAGACGACCGAACATCTAATCGAGAAGCGCAAACGCGACGCCCGAGTGCTAAACATCTACGAAGGCACCAACGAGATTCAGCGTTTTCTGATCTTGAAAGAACTGACAGAACTCGCGCCAAGCTGGGCGAGCCGGGAGCGTAAGCGAACAGAGAACGCCGACCATGCGAGCGACATCGATGCACTCAAGGAACGCTTCCGAAATCTCGTCACCGAAGCGGTGCAACTTTTCGGCCAACAACTCTGGCAAAACCCCAATTTGCAGGCGAATTGCTTTGTGTTGTCCGAAGCCGCCGCCTGGGTGGCGGCGGCGGAAAGCACGCTCGGGCGCTTGACGTGGCTGCACCGCTACGGTGCAACGAATTCCGAATTGCTTTCGGCGGGACGGCGAGCGCTAATTCGCTGTCAGGGCGAAGTGAAAACACGCTTGGAGCGATTCGCGGAGGATTTGGTGCAACTGCGGCAAGGCCACTATGCCCCCGAGATTCGTGCGGCCTCTTTACTGATGCGGCGCAAGGAGGCGGAAAACGAACCTGCACCGACGAGTGTTATTACCAAACCGCTATCGATTCTTGTTGTGGTGGACGCGCCGACGCCGGGTGTGCCGCAACCGCGGACGCAAGATGGCAAGTTAATGGAACCGTACCGCGTGTTGACGGACGGCGATAGGGTAGCGCTAGAAATGGCGTTGCGACTGCGCGATCACGGGCCGGTGCGGATCGAAGTCGTTACAGTGGCGGATGCGAGTGCGGCGATGGTGCTGCGCGAAACGATAAATCTCGGAGTGGATCGCGTGCGGTTGGTTGTAACTCAAGGCGCGGTTGCAGCGGATGCGGCGGCCGGTGCGCTGGCACACCAATTGCGCGGCGATGCGGCGTTTGATCTGGTACTGGGCGGCGCGGGCACGGCGGATAGCCAGGAAGGTTTGCTGGCGCGTTTGACGGCGGAGGCGCTGGGCATTCCGTTCGGCGGCGCGGCGACGCGGATTGTTGTTAATACTGATAAGAGCACGGTGGATATGAAGAACAGCGCCGGACACGTGCAAATTCGATCTTTGCCGGCAGCGGTCATCATGGACCAGGGTCTGACGCTGCGGTCCTTTACCATTGATGGCTGGCTGCGAGGGTTGAAACAAAACGTCGAGATGATTGCGTGGCCGGACAAGATTTCCGCATCACCTGTGGAATTCGAGGAGACAACGGCTTCGGCCTCCATGGATGCGGGCGATAAGCCGCCGCAACCGCTGCTTCCGCGCGAAGCCAGTCAATTGGTTTTGGAAACGGCCGGCATCGAATCGGCGTCCCCAGGGGCGCGGCCTGGCGCCCACGTCGTGGGTGTTTCGCCGGCCATTGTGGATGTCGCAATGCCGGCACTAGGTTCGCACATTGTTGCGCTGTTGGCGACGGACACCGACGGTAAACTTCGGCCCAGCGCTCGCCGTGTTCTGGATGGCATTCAGTTTTTGACGCCGTTTTTTGAAGATGCCGGCAAAGTTGTTTTGGTGATTGTGCCGCGCCGCGATGAGGCCCAGCGGCGAGCCTTGACCGAATTGGCTGGGCTGACGCCGTTCGACGTTTGCGTTTTGGCGATTGAAGGTACGGAAAGCTCCGACGAAGTGCGTTGCCGCGTGCTGGCGGAGTGCTTGTCGGGATTGGAACGCTTCCCAGCGGCAGTAGTCGGCGAGCCGTGGTCCGAGCCGGCGCTGATGACGCTGGCGGCCGCATCGGGAAAGGTCGAGCCGATTGCCCTGCGTGTCCGTTTGCTGGATCGCCAGCAAGGCCAGATCGTCGCGGAAGGCGTGTGTGCCAAGGGAAAACTGCGGACGCGGCAATATCTAAACACAAAAACACCCGGCTCGGGCACCGTTTGGATCGGTTTGTCCGCCGAGGCAGAAATCGGCGCTGCGACTCCTGTTGAAGGCAAGCCGATGCGTCGCGTCGAACGCTGGTCGCCGGCGCTGGATCGATTTTATGCCCGCGACGACATGCGGCGGCTGTTGCAAGATCTGAAACAAGACACGGGCCTCGTCCGGCTGAGCGACGCGGAGTTCATCATCGACGTCGGCTTCGGCGTCGGCAACCGCGACGGTTTCGAAGCGGTGATTGACCCCCTCGAAAAAGCCCTGCGTAGCCTGGGCGTTCGCGGGCTCACCATCGGCGGCTCGCGCAAGGTTACTGAGGAACTGCACCTCCTGCCGGCCGATCGCCAGATCGGCCAGTCCGGCGTCAGCGTCAATCCACGGATTCTCTTGGCCATCGGCGTCAGCGGGGCGCCGCAGCATCTCAATTACATCGGGCCGCGAGCGACCGTGTTGGCGTTCAACCGAGATCCCGAGGCGCCGCTGCTGACGCTCAATCAGCGGCAAGCGAAACCGAAAGTATATCCGGTGATTGGCGATTTGTTTGAAACGGTGCCCGCGCTGATTGCCTGCCTGCGCGAGGAAGCCGACAGTAATGGCCAGCAATAGCCGTTACAAAACACAGACCCAACCGGTGAGGCGGTTGGGTCTGTTGGAAGCATGGCCTTTGGAGCATGCAGGCCAGGAGCTTGCCCTGCGGGCGCACTCCAATTTCCTCCGTGCCCGAGCGCGTTGCCCGTTCATGGATTCTTAATCTCCGACGCACATTCAACACCAGTAAACCGTCAGAGTTCCGCTGCGTTTGACAATTGTGTTATTATTCACACGCCCGTCAACAGCTGTGCCGCCTGGTCGATCTCTTGCTCCGTGGTGAATCGCCCAACGCTGAGCCGCACCGCGCCGCGGCCGATCTCGGGCGGCACTCCCATCGCCTTGAGAACGGGGGACAACGTGACCAGCCCTTCGTGGCACGCCGAGCCGGTGGACGCGGCAATTTGCGGGATTTTGGCCAACAGGTCAGCCCCAATGTGGCCTATGAAGTTGACATTGAGGGTGTTCGGTAAGCGCTTTTCGGGATGGCCATTCAAGGTCACCTTGCGGCCGAGCGATTCCTGAAGTTTTTGCCAAAGGCGGTCGCGCAGCTTTTGCAGCCGTTGCGTCGCCGCCGACAGCGACTGGGTGGATAGCTCACAGGCTTTGCCCAGCCCGACAATATACGGCACATTCTCGGTCCCGGCCCGGCGGCCAGCCTCATGGCCCGCGCCATGGATTAGCGGCTCCAGCTGCACTCCTCGCCGGACATAGAGAACGCCAATGCCTTTGGGGGCGTATAGCTTGTGCCCGGCCACGGTTAGCAAATCGACGCCCAATTCTTGAACATCCACCGGCACTTTTCCCAAAGACTGAGCCGCGTCCGTGTGCACCAGGACGCCTCGCTCCCTAGCAATCGCCGCAATCTCGCGGATCGGCTCCAGGGTGCCAACCTCATTGTTGGCGTGCATGATCGTCACTAGCACGGTCGAACTGGTAATCGCTTGCCGCACCGCATCGGGATCGACAAGGCCATATTGATCGACGGGCAAGATCGTTATCTTGCAACCCAACCGTTCAAGGAAAGCACACGGTTTCAGCGTGGCGGGATGCTCGACGGCGCTGGTGATGATGTGGCAGGCCTCGGGTCGCATTTTTTGAAAGATTACGCCTTTGAGTGCCAGATTGCTCGCTTCGCTGCCACCGCCGGTGAAGACGATTTCATCGGGCTGAGCGCCGAGCAAGCCGGCTACCTGGCGACGGGCATGGGCGACGGCGTCATGTGCTGCCTTGCCGTAAGCGTGCGTGCTGGAGGGATTGCCGAAGTGACCGTGAAGAAACGGCAGCATCGCCTCCACCACCGCGGGGTCGAGCGGCGTGGTGGCGTTGTAGTCCAGGTAGATCGGTGCTGGCATTGGCTTGCCCTCGCTTCGCGTAGTTGGCTATGCCTGCGATCCTTGACGAAACCAACGTACCAAAACAAACAACAGGCCGATCACCACACAACCTGCCGCGACTGGCACCACCCAGTGGATCGCCTGGCCTGAGTCACCCTGTCCGGAGGAGGCGATTGCCTGGGGCGGTGTCAGAAAATTGACATGGTCCATGATCGATTCAAACTCCGGTTGCAGTTCAATCGGCTCCTTGCCACCGATGACGGTCAAATAAAGGCCATAGCCGTGGGCATGGATGATACGCGTCGCCGTGGTTCGTCCATTGGCCAGCACTCCTTGCGTTTGATAGCAGCGCAGACCCTTGAATGTCAGAAAACCGCCGCCGCGTTTGTCGAGCTCGCCGGGATCATACAGCGATTTTTCAAACCCCATGGCGGCGTTGTGATCCAGTTCCATGCCTTTGGGAAGCGGCATATAGGTCATAGTGAAGGTCCAGCCTATTTTGTTGACCGCAAAGCAAAGCCCCTTGGAAACATTGGCCTCCTCCCAGGACCAATCGTCGCTGGGGAGCGTGAATTTGATGCATTGGTCGGGAAACGTGCGGGTTCGCTCGGGCGCCGGCGCCTGGGCAATCGAGCGATTGGCAGCGGTCGCTTCCACAAGTGCGCACACGAGCAAAAGCGTTGGTTTCATGGAGACGATTCGCATCAGAACACAACCAGAGTAATGCATGGGCCAGCCAAAAGGTGCGTATGCATGCAGGTTAGCCAGCTTCTGGCTACAAAAGGATTGGAACATGTTGCATGTAAGCCGTCAAGCCGCTGGCGGCGGTCACATTAATGCGGCGCAATCCTGGCACGCCGAGGGACGTAACACTCGTGATTCAGCTAACCGAACATGCGGAAGGCGTCATTTTGCAAGTTCGCGCCCAACCTGGCGCCCGCAAAAACGGCATCCTCGGCGAGCACGGCGGTGCACTCAAAGTGGCTGTCACCGCCCCGCCGGAAGATGGGCGGGCGAACAAGGCGCTGGTGGAAGTGCTGCGCGATGCGTTGGGATTGAAACGCTCGCAGGTGGAGTTGCTCAGCGGCCAGGCTAGCCGCGACAAACGGTTTCTGATTCGCGGTGTGTCAACCGCTGATTTACAACAACAAATAGCTCAATTGGATCAATAGCCTTACAAAAGCGCCAAATAGCATGTTGCCTTGGCAGTCGAAAAGACTACGGGCAAATCGGCCGTGACGTTGGCGACAATTAACCAATGCTCTCCCGCATCGAGGTTAATGCCTTTGGCACGCACAATCTCCGCGACTTCCGGTCGTCGGCAAAACGCGCGCACGCTGGCCGGCAACGTCCGCAGGATCACGAAATCCGGCGACGCCTTGGTTGTGTCGGCCAGCGATACGACACGGCCCGGATCGGCGGCAAAAGAAGTCGCGGCAATGCCACGAGGAATCGGTGCTTGGGCCAGGAGAGCAAGACACTGAGATGTGTCCTCGGCAGACAAACCCGGTATGGGGTCGCGGGCCAACTCCTTGAGCGCCCGCTCCGCGAGTGAGCGACTAAACCCCTCGTGTGCCAAAAGCGGCGAAGGGTCGGGCAGTGGGCGGTCCACAAAAATGGCCATGCCCAGTTCGCTCAGTTCAGTCTCTTGTCGCAAATCGCGGCCGCTTTGTTGCATGATGGCGCGACTGTGCTCTCCAACATGATTAGACAAAGGATCGGCAGCGTACAAACGCTTTTTGCGTTTGCCATAGTTGAGTATTTGTTCCTCCGGCACGCGCACATGTGGCGGCGGCAAGACACGCATGTTCTCGCCCGGCGACGTGGGCGCGTCCGGCACTGGATGATCTTCATAACGCCGCCGATGCAGCCAACCCGCCCGCAGCGCCCGCCGCCTAAGCCGCGCCGCTTTGCCATCACCATTGAAGAGCGCTGGGTGCGCTTCGAGCAGCCGCAGGTATTCCTTGAGCGCCGTGTCGAGCAACAACGCATCAGGATAATTGGCGCCGCGATGGTGAAATGTGACCAAATCGTAAGCCGTCAAGTGGCGAGCCAGTTGCCGCAGCAGCCAGCCGAGAAAGTCGATCTGTTGCCCAATTGCGAGGTGCCTTGCACTCACCAACTGGCGCAGAAACTCCAGCGTTTTATCCACGAAATCGGTGTAAGGCGACAGCGAAACTTCGTTGAACATGGCGCGAAAAAGACGCATTGTGTCTTGAGATGACTTGCCCAGACCACGCCATTGTGCGATGTAGCTTTTCACTGTCCCTGCTAGCTCGCCGGGTGACACGCTGCGGATCAGCCATTCCAGCACTCTTGGCGCCAGCTCAGCGATTGCCAGGGAAGAGGCTAAACCATCGTGAAAATAACCCAGGCGACCCAGCGACCATGCGGGCAGCGGCGTTTGCACCGAAGTTAGGGGCAAGCGGCTGGTTCCCACCACCGCATGATAAAGCAACCGAGACAGCTCGCCGCTGAGATCTTGCGTTTGAGTTGTCCGCAAGCTTAGTGTGCCCACCAATTCCTGTGTCCAGCGCTGAACCTCGCGGCTCAGATAGACATTGCCGCCGGAGTCGTAACCCTCCCAAACATAGCAGAGCAAACCACGGACGACGTGCAGCTCACTTCGCTCACGGTCAAGCTTGACTGATAAAAGCGGCTCACCGGAGCGGCCGGTCTCGTCTTCACCAAAAATGTTCCAGCTGCTAAAAATGCGCTGCTGGCGCGTCAAATGAGCCGGCACCAGCTGGCCTCGGAAAAGTTCCCAGGCAATGGTCTCGCTGGGCTGGTGCTCACATTCCAGCTGGCTGAGCGGTCCCGAGGCGACGAAATGGCGGCTGCCAATCACGTCATCGATGTGACTTCGAATTGCATCATACGACAGTGCCGCTTCGCTCATGCGCTTTCCGTCTCCACGACGCTCCGCAGAATCTCCCGTTTCCAATCGGCCTGATGCACCGGCCAGCCATGCACGGTCCAGCCGCCCTTGCGCCGCACCGCCGGCCGGCTGTAATAATTGACATAGTGCTGACACTCGCGCTCCACCGGCTCCAGCTGCTTGCGCACCCGCCAGGCATTACTGCGCCGCCGGTAAATGTGGTCGTTGTCCACAATGGTGATGATCGCCGGCTCCGGCAGATCGAGCAGCCGCAGGGCCAACACCTCATGGCTCGATGTCGGATAGCGCTGTTTCAACTCCAGCACATCATATTGGAGCGCAGCAGCGTCGGAAGCGAACCAGCAGTTTGGCGCCAACAAATGATGGGCAAAGAGATTGGCCAGCGATTCACCCGCCATGGCCCGCGTCTCGCCGGGATCGATGCCGAGCAACTGTAGCAACCGCGGTTTGAGATGCTCACCGATTTCGTGAGCGACGGTCCATTGATGACGCTCCACGGTCGGCTCCGGCTTGAGATAGATCCCAGGCCGGCCACCATTCCGCTGGGCTCGCCCGCGTGATTGCTGTTGTTTGTCCAGGCAAATGGTCATGCCGAGATGCTTCTGCGCCAGCTGGATCGCGTCAACAGGCGGCTGCTCGACGCCGGCGGCCCGCAACAGGTCGGTGACAAAAGCGTCGATTTTGGCAAGTAGTTCCTCGCGCGGCAATTCCTCGAACATTGCAGCCTCGTGTGGGAGGGGGGACAATGGTGCGGCATCTGTCACCACTCATAGCGCAGGGAGACTGCGAGTGCAAGGTCAGCAGGGGAAAGGGCGCAGGATACAAAACATGGACACTCGCCGGGTGGCCTTGTTTTTCGCCGGCGCGGCGTCTATATGGCGGCCTGTCACCATTGCCCATTTTTGGAGTTGGCATGCGCCCGCGCGTCCCAATGTTCCTGATTGCCGCTTTGTTTAGCTGCGTTCAAAGCGGCTGCGGGACAATGTTCAATCTCTGGGCGCCAGCGACCTCGGTAAATACCGGCGGGGATTTCATTTTGCCCAACACCTGCGAGCCAATGGGCGGTGTTAGCCGTACCGCAGTTTTGGGCGCTGGCGGAATCTATTTGGGCGTGGCCGGCATAATGCAGAACCCAGGCCCCGTGAAGATACTGGAAGCAATAGGATTGGTTACCGCTGGGACGGCTATCCTCGTCGTGGATTTCCCCCTATCGGTGGCGGCTGATGTGGTCACTTGGCCCATTGCCAATGCACGCCACGACGGCCGCCCTTGGGCAACATGGTGGGGGCAGCAATCACAACCACGTCAAACTGGATGGGAAGATTTTTGGCAGGCATCTGACCCGCAAAC
>DASRAT010000911.1:0-7085 GCA_035638015.1 Gemmataceae bacterium
CAAAGGAGACACTGACTCTCCTGGCCTCTTGCTACCTTTACTATAACTGAACATACGTTCACATTGCAAGAGGAAAACCAAAAAAAAGCGGCTGAAGCCAGATTTGTCGGCGTCCATAGGCGCGACTGATGTCGCGTTTCACTTCGCCAACGCCTTCGTCACCTTCGCCCGCAGTTTCTCCCACTGTTCCGCGGTCCACTCGCGGTCAGGCCGTTCCGGCATTTTCAGAATCCTAGCGATTTGCCAGGCTGCCAAGTCCTGAACGCTCAGGCGCTCAAAAGTGAATCCCGCATGTGGACCATCGAACATCTTGGGATTTGCCTTTCTGTCCGGGCCTTCCTTGTCATCCAAGAATGCTGCGAGATAATTCAAACACCTTTGGCGATTCTTGTCGTTGACATTGAATTGATTGAACTGGTTCATGAGTTCCATACGGAAACCTACGTCGGCTCGTTTCGCCACCTTTTCCAGCGTCGCCCATACTTTGGGATTGTCGGTCTTCAGCACCACATGAACGAAACCGACCTCGGGCGCAATCCAGTAACTCTTTGAGTTCGGCGTTACAGGGAAATCCTCCAATGTCCCCAGGAGGATTCTGATGAATTCTTTGGGCTCGTAGCTTTCGAGATATTCAAGCCCGAACCTGCGGTGTTTAAGATCGGCGTGGTTGGCGGCATACAAAAACACCTTTCGTTTTTCGTCGGCTGAAAGCTTGGATTTGTTGACCTGTTCTGCCATTGGCCAGCTTTCAATTTTGGGGCGCTCATCGAGAAGCGTCTTATAGAGCTTTGGCAAATGCCCCGGATACTTCTCCGCAATGATCTCCAGCATCAGGGCATTGGGCCAGCCCTGTTTTTCGCCGCTTGGCAAAACATGAGCCACGAAATAGGCTTCCTCGCCTTCCTTGCTGGCTTTTTTCCACCATGCCTCGGCATCAGCTTTTTCTACTGCCCGCCCGACTTGGCGATCGAGCCAATCCTTATCGAGATCATCTGCGGCAATTTCCCTTAGCAAATCGCTCACCACGTGTTTCACCCGCATATTCCAGCTGCGGAAGTTATTGAAGCCCGGCATAATGCTCCGAGTCAGGCGGTCGTCATCGAGATGCTGGATTAGAATGGGCACCGCCGCAAATCCCTGATTGGCCAACTTGTCGTAGCGCGGATCGCGGTCAAATTCGCTTCCATTGCACATGTCCACAAGGTCATCGACCAAGCGTTCCAATGAGCCAGCTTTGGCGGTACTGGGGATGAGGGCTGCATCTAGGGATTTCAGAAGAGCTTGATTGCCTTCCGTGTTGATTTCTGACTCTGCGGCCAGCAGCTTCTTCATCTGTTTGGCAGCTAAAGCTCGGTCGCTGTCAGGCTTCACTAATTCATTCTTGTAATAGCCCCACGCCAAGTTAGCTATTGCTGTTCGGAATGGAATGCCCCCCGGTGGGTTAACTACCTTTGGCCCGGTTGAGGAGAGCGTCCACAACTCCTTCGCCAAGTCGTCCCAACCAAGAGCTTTGCACTGAATCGCGATGATTTGCCCAGTGCTGATGTAAATGGTTGGGTTAAACGATAGGTCATTGATTATTTTCGCGTTTCCCGGTTTCGGCTCAATGACCTCGACAGGTGTTTGCAAATCCAAACGAACTTCCTTTGTCCCCACTAAAAGTGAAGCTGGCGAGTCTTTGGTCTCCGGGTGAAGCAAGAATCCGACAGAGTATGTCGGAGGCATCAACTTGTCATTGACAATGTACCGGCCCCCAGACTCGAACTTAACGAGCTTCGCGTCTTTGGACGGCATCGGCATGCCATAATCCCGGTAGTCAACTAGCAACTGATCCAGGCTGTTTTCGAGGATGCCGACCAAACGTGCCGCCCGGTTGGCAACCTCCGCATCCGAACTTTTGGCCGCCTTGCGCAATGCCTCGATGGCCGGGTAACCAATGCGCTCCAGAGCCTTGTCCGCCGCATCCCGCTCCTTGAATTGCTTGCTCCCCAACTGCTCAATGAGCTTGGCAAAGGCGGCATCGTTGATTTTGTCGCCTTGCTTCTGCTGGGCCTGCCCAGCCCTCGACAAGCCGCAAAGACCGCCAATCAAACCTGTGACCAGGGCAAGTGCCAGAAATCGGGAAGAAGTGTGCATGGGATGCCGTCAGGGTAGGAACAAAGTGCGGCCTCGAATCGATGCACTGACTTAATCACACGCCTCAATCAATGTCAAGATTTGGTCCAATTCCTCGCTGGCGGCCATGTATACAATAGCAGCAACAGAATTCGCCCCTCGCCGAGGCTCTCATGTCCTGGAAAATCCGCCACGAAGGTTCGCCCCAAGCGCGATCGCTGACGCTCCCGCAGATCGTCGAAGGCCTGCGCGACGGCCTCTGGGAGCCGACCGACGAGGTGCAGGGTCCAGGCGAATCGAAATGGACCGCCATTGAGAATCATCCCCAACTGGCCGAAGTCGCCGAGGAACTGGAACCGCCGCCGCCGGTCCGCGAGGATGAAACGCATCTGGACATGAACGCCCTCATCGACGTTTGCCTGGTGCTGCTGATCTTTTTCATGATGACGACGACCTATGCCGTGGCCGTGCAGAAGACAGTGCCGCTGCCGACGACGCCGGAAGAGAAAAAAGCAACAAAGGCGGTCAAGGTCAGCGAGGATCGCGTCCTCAAGTACATGGTCCGCATTGGCGCCAAACTCGACGCCAACGGCAAACCGGCGATCTTCGTGCAGGGCTTGAAGGTGGACGTGGTGAAGGCCGACGATACGCTCGACATCGGCAAGCTGCGCGAGGAATTGCTGAAATACACACGCGGCACTCCTCCGCGCGAAGAGGTGCTGCTGGATGCCAAGGGCGTAACGTGGGGAATGGTGGTGGCGATCCAGGACGCGGCTCGTGCGGCGGGGGTGAGGTTGATTCACTATGAGCGCGAAGCGGGCAAGGACTGAAGGCCGCGTGCGGCTTAGCAAGCTTATCTGAACAAAAGCCAAAGGAGGTTGACAATGACCTTGATTCTGGATTTATCGCCCGAGTTGGAGCGACGCCTCGCCCGCGAGGCAGAAGGACAAGGGACGACAATTGCGGATTATGCGCTAAGGCTGCTTGAGCAGCAACTTGTCCCAACGGACGCCGAGTTCAAGAACGCCGCGACTCACATTTTGCAGAAAAACGCAGACCTATACCGGCGGTTGGCGTGATGATTTACCTCACCGTGGACCGCGTTTTGGAGCTTCATCAAATGCTGCTGGAGCAATCCGGTGGCGCCACGGGTGTCCGTGACCGCGGCGCGTTGGAGTCGGCAGCCGCACAGCCTCAAATGGCTTTCGGAGGCCAGGAGCTTTACCCAACAGTCGAGGAAAAGGCTTCGGCTTTGGGTTTTTCGCTCATCATGAATCATCCCTTTGTGGACGGCAACAAACGCGCCGGCCATGCTACAATGGCGACGTTTTTGTTCCTGAACGGCTTTGAGTTGGAGTGTCCCATAGATGAGCAAGAGCAAATTATCTTGCAGCTTGCCGCCGGCCAACTTGCCAGGGAAGCCTTCACGAACTGGGTGCGAGTGCATTTGATTTCAAGGAAAGAAGAACCGCCCCGTTGACCGCATCGGTATGGTGGCCGGATGAACCAGCTCATTAGCAACATTAATAGTTTGGGGCAGAACAAGTGCTTCTGGAGATTTGACGGCCCACTAAAAAACCCCCTTTTGAGGGCCCTTCGTTATTGGAAGGCGATCCGGCGGCGGAACCTGTTTCTCACGGAGTTACTTTCTTCTCCTTCAGGAAACGCTCCCGAGTTCATGCGGATGGGCCCACAGCTGATCCGTTGCAAGCGGGCCGATTGACCTCTCTCGGAGTAAACAATGTCCGCCCAATTCCATCTCGAAAGCAAATTTCAACCCGCCGGCGACCAGCCGGCCGCCATCGAACAGCTCACCGCCGGCTTTCGCGAGGGCAAGTCGTGCCAGGTTCTCCTCGGCGCCACCGGCACCGGTAAAACCTTCACCGCCTCCAATGTCATCGCCCAGCTCAACAAGCCGGCCCTGGTTCTCTCGCACAACAAAACGCTTGCCGCCCAGCTGTACAAGGAGTTCAAGGCGTTCTTCCCGCGCAACGCCGTTCATTACTTCATCAGTTATTACGACTACTATCAACCGGAAGCCTACATACCGCAGCGCGATATTTACATTGAAAAAGACTCGCAAATCAACGAAAACATCGACCGGCTTCGCCTCGCCGCCACCAGCGCCCTGGTGAGCCGTGAGGATGTGATCATCGTCGCCAGTGTTTCTTGCATTTACGGCCTGGGCTCGCCCAAAGACTACAAGGCGATGATGGTCCGCGTCGTCAAAGGCGAGATCGTTGACCGCGATAGCCTGTTGCTCAAGTTGATTGACATTCAATATCAGCGTAACGACATTGCCTTCGAGCGCGGCAAATTCCGCGTTCGCGGCGACACGGTGGAAGTCTGGCCGGCGTCCGAGGAATACGCATTTCGCATTGAGCTTTTCGGCGACGATGTCGAAAACCTGACAATCATCAATCCGGTCAGCGGCGAGACGCTCAAGCAGCTTGAAGACTTGTACATCTACCCCGCCAAGCATTTCGTGACGCCGGAGGAGCGCATCAAGAGCGCCGTGGAAGGAATTCGCGGCGAGTTGGAAACCCGGCTCGGTGAGTTGCGGCAGCAAGGCAAGTTGCTGGAGGTGCAGCGGCTCAGCGCACGTACGCGCTTTGACATGGAAATGCTTACTGAAGTCGGCCATTGTCCCGGCATTGAAAACTATTCGCGCTGGTTCACTGGCCGCAAACCGGGTGAGCCGCCTTACACGTTAATCGATTTCTTCCCCGAAGATTTCCTGATGGTCGTGGACGAGTCGCATGCCACCATTCCGCAGTTGCGGGCGATGTACGCTGGCGACTACAGCCGCAAGCAGACTCTCGTCGAGCACGGTTTTCGTTTGCCAAGTGCGCTCGACAACAGGCCATTACGTTTTGACGAATGGGAGAAGCGCGTCAAGCAAGTGCTGTGCATGTCGGCGACGCCGGCGCCGTATGAGCTGGAGCGCTGCGGCGGCGAGATCGTCGAGCAAGTGATCCGGCCGACTGGGCTAGTCGATCCACTCCTCCACGTGAAGCCGGCCCGCGGCCAGGTGCCTGATTTGCACGAAGAAATCAAGAAACGGGCGGCCAAGAATGAGCGCGTGTTGGTGACGACGTTGACCAAGCGACTCGCGGAAGATCTGAGCGGTTATTTCAGCGAAGCGGGCCTGCGTTGCAAATGGCTGCACTCGGAACTGGACGCCATCGAACGCGTGCAAATTCTCCGCGAACTTCGTGAGGGTGCATTCGATGTTTTGGTCGGCGTCAATTTGCTGCGTGAAGGGCTTGATTTGCCCGAGGTCTCGCTGGTCGCGATTCTCGACGCCGACAAGGAAGGCTTCTTACGCTCGGCAACGTCGTTGATTCAGACGATTGGCCGGGCCGCTCGCCACGTCAACGCCGAGGTAATCCTCTACGCTGACAAAGTCACCGATTCGATGCACCAGGCCATGGAGGAGACGCAGCGCCGCCGCGCGACGCAGTTGGCCTACAACGCGGAACACGGCATCACCCCGGAATCGGTGCGTTCAACCATCAGCTCCGGAATCGAGGAAGAGATCGCGTCCCACAAGATGGTCGCCGAACTCGCAGGCCAGGCGGGCGACGATTACGTCACCGAGGAATACATGGAAGAGCTGCACGCCGAGATGCTGCAGGCGGCAGCCAACTTGGAGTTCGAACGCGCTGCACAACTCCGTGACCGCATCGCGCAGCTCAAGGGCCAACCCACCGCAGCGCCGCAAGCCAAGAAAAAACGTGGTCGGCGAAGATAGAGAGGCAGGCCTCCTCATTTCTTCGTCAAATCCTTGAATTGAATCTTCCGAAACGTGACCTCCATCGCCCCGCCCGAGTGCACTTGCAAAGCAATAATGCCCTCGTCCGGCATGTCAGGGAAATCAGCGTCCACCGTCGTCAAGCCGTTGAGCTTGATCGTCACATGCTTGCCGACGGCCTTGATTTCATAAGGCATAAACTCGCCTTTCTTGGGCATGGCCTTGGCGACAATATCCTTGGGCGCCGCTTTCATCATGGCGCCATTCGTGCCAAAGGGGAACAACTCGCCGTAAAGGCTGCCCCAGTAACCGTCGGCCATGTCGCACTGCGGGCCGGCGACGACGTATTTTTTGTCGTCCTTCATCTTGCTGCGGATCTGCACGCCACTGTTGCCTTTGCCGTCCTTGAGGCGCACCTCGAAGCTCAGCTCGAAATCTTTGTAAGTGCCCTTGCGGACCAGAAAGGTGTTGAACTTGATCCCCGCGGGGGCCGAGGAGCCGACGATGGCGCCGTCCTTGACCGACCAGTATTCGGTCAACCCGTTCCAGCCGTCAAGGTCTTTGCCGTTGAAGAATACGTTTTTGTCACCACCGGCCTCGGTGGCGTTGCCGAGCAACAGGAACAAGGCCGCTAACAGTGTCAGGATGCCGAATTGCCTTCGCATGATGTGCTCCCCTCAATTGACGAGACCAAGGCTCAACGAACAGCACTTTAGCCGCCACCGGAGTCGATGTCAAAGAAATGGCTTGATTGGAGGCGAAACATGCACGACGATGGGGTTCTGCTTCAAAGGCCAACCAACGGGAGTCACCAACATGAAACGCTTTTGGATGTTATTGCTTGCAGGGTGTGCGTCAATCTACACCAGCAACGTTGCCGTTCCAGCAAATGAAACTTCGTTGCAAACCGGTGTGACCATCGTCGACGGCAGCGGCAAAGAGCACAACTTGCAAGGCTCGAAATTTGTCGCCGGCATCAAGCACTTGTCGTGGCTGGTGGACGCACCGGCCGAATTGCCCAAGGAACCGCCGCCAAAAGACAAGATCAAAGCCGGCGGCGGCGGAGGTGGTGGCAAAAAAGGCGGAGCGGTTCCCCCAGCACCCAGCGGACCTGCAATCGGCCCCGAAGCGCTGGAGTTCAGCGAAGGCAAGGTGGCGCCGCTCAAAAAACGCGTGGTCAGCTACGTTCCGCTGGTCAACATCCGCAGAATCGACT
>DASRAT010000912.1:0-7399 GCA_035638015.1 Gemmataceae bacterium
GCTCTTGATTCCGGTGTTGCCGCTGTTGGCGGCAATCGCCATCGCCACGCTTGGCTATGGCGTGCTCAAACAGCACAGCCATTGGCCGTGCATCTTGGCCGCGGCCACGTCGTGTGTACTGTCAGTCATGTTCCTCGTAAATGGCGAAGCGCCCGGGCATGATTACTTTGATTGGTTCGTCATCGGCGACGTCAAAGTGAAGTTCGGTTTGCAAGGCGACGGCCTCACCTTGGTGATGCTCACCACGGTCACATTCGTCGGCACGTTGATCGCCATCTACGCGGCCGGCTACATGCACGGCGACGAGGGCTATCCGCGTTTCTTCGCGGTCGTCAGCCTGTTTCTGTTCTCAATGACCGGGCTGGTGATGACCAACAATCTCGTCGTGCTTTACGCCTTCTGGGAAGGCGTCGGCGTGTGCAGTTATTTGCTGATCGGCTTTTGGTTCACCCGGCCGGCCGCGGCCGCCGCGGCCCGCAAAGCGTTTTTGGTCACGCGCATCGGCGACGTCGGTTTGTTGCTGGGGATTCTGTTGATTTGGGCGTTGTTCCAGCGGCAGGGGCCCAACAACATAATGGCGCCGTTGCACTCGTTCGATTACCAGGACATTTTCAACAATGCCAGACACCAATCGCCGGAGTTGCTGTTTGCCGTTTGTTTACTGCTGTTCTGCGGGGCGGTCGGCAAGTCGGCCCAGTTTCCGCTGCACGTGTGGTTGCCCGATGCGATGGAAGGGCCATCGCCGGTGAGCGCGTTGATCCATGCGGCGACGATGGTGACGGCGGGTGTTTACCTGGTGGCCAGGTGCATGCCGATTTTCGGGCTGGCGCCGGAAGCGCAGCTCGTGGTCGCGTGCATTGGCGGCTTCACCGCCTTGCTGGCCGCGCTCATGGCGGTAACGCAAACCGACCTCAAGCGCGTCCTGGCGTATTCAACGGTCAGCCAGCTTGGCTACATGTTCATGGCCCTGGGCAGCGGTCTGGCGTCGGAGCATTTGGCGGGCCTGGCGGTGACGGCGGCGATTTTCCACCTGTTCACACATGCGTTTTTCAAGGCCCTGCTTTTCCTTGGCGCCGGCAGCGTCATGCATGCGATGGGAGGCATTATCGACATGCGCCGCTTTGGCGGTTTGCGGAAGGTCCTGCCAATTACCCATTGGACATTTCTGTGCGGCGCCGCCGCGCTGGCCGGAGCGCCGCTGCTGTCGGGTTTTTGGAGCAAGGACGAAATCTTGAGTGTTGTCCTGGACGCCAACACGCCCGATCGCCGTATTTATTCGGTTTTGTTCCTGGTGGGTCTGCTGGTCGCCGGCCTGACGGCGTTTTATACGTTTCGGGCTTATTTCATGACCTTTTGGGGCGAACAAAAAGTTCCCCACGAAGCCGGCCATCACGCCCACGAATCGCCGCCGATCATGACCGTGCCGCTCATCATTCTCGCCGTTGGCGCTGTGGCGGCCGGCATTGTCGTGGGCAATCCGATAACTCACACTTTTCAGAGCTACCTGTACGACCATTGGATCATGAACAACCTGGCCGGTTTGGGGCCAACCGAGCACGAGCATGCTGTGAACCTATGGGTCATGGCCGGCGGCTCGTTAATGGCAATCGGTGGCATCGGCCTGGCCTGGTGGATGTACATCAAACAACCCGGCAGCGCGGCAGCGTTCGCCCAAACCGAACCGCGGCTTTATCAGCTCTCGCGCAATCGCTTTTACATCGATGAGCTTTATGACATCTTCATCGTCAAACCGCTGACCGGCCTGTCGATCTTCTGCCGCCTGTTCGATCAATATGTGGTGGACGGCCTCGTTGATTTACTCGGCCAGGTGCCGCGCATGGCCGGGCAACTGTGCCGGCCGCTGCAGAATGGTTTGGTGCAGTTTTATGCGCTGCTCATGGTGCTGGGCGCCGGAGGTTTCCTTTTGGCGGTGCTGCTCAGGTAAGGGCGAGCGCGAAACCGCAAGCGGGGGTTGGAATTGGACAATGAGATCCTGCAAGCGCTGATCGATAGCTACCGCTTCATCCTTCCCGAGATGGTGCTGGCGGGGGCGGCGTGCGTATTGTTCATCGTCGGGACCTTTTGCGCTTGTCGTCATGTCGCTGCCGGCATCGCCCTGACTGCTGTGGCAATTGCCGGCTCTGCCCACTTTTTGACCGCTCCCTGGCGGTTGGACGAAGTCACCTCGGCCGCGCTGTTCAATGGTCCTCTGACACGTGACGCGCTGGCGTCGCTGGTCCGCCTCATCGCATTGGGTGGCGGCGTTCTGCTGGTTTTATTTAGCTGGAACGAAGTGCCCGACAAACAAGCGGCCGATTACCATGGCTGCTTGGTTTTGATCATTGCCGGCGTCTGTCTGGCGGGCGCCGCCAATGATTTGATCGTGCTTTTCCTGGCGCTGGAACTCATCAGCATTCCGACTTACATCCTGCTCTATTTGCCCAAACATGACAACGCTTCGCAGGAAGCGGCCATGAAATACTTCCTGCTCAGCGTCTTCTCGTCCGCCCTCACGCTATTCGGTTTCAGCTACCTTTACGGCCTGGCCGGCACGACCAACATGGCCGTGCTTTACGACACGCTACACCGCAGCGAGCCGCGCGAGTTGCCTGTGATAGTTCACGTCGCGGTCATCATGACGGTGGCGGGCCTGGGCTTTCGCATCACGGCGGTGCCGTTTCACTTTTATGCGCCGGACGTTTACCAGGGCGCTCCCACTGTTGGCGCTGCCTTGCTGGCTTTCATTCCCAAAGTAGCAGGCTTCGCGGCACTCTTGCGTGTCCTCGGTTTCGTGACGCCGCCCGGTATTGCGTTGAGCAGCAGCCACATCGGCATGGCACTCAGCACTCAGGTGCCGATTATCTTGTGGTTCCTGGCCGTGGTGACGATGTTTCTCGGCAACATCCTGGCGCTTTGGCAAGACAATCTCAAGCGGCTCCTGGCTTATTCCAGCGTCGCCCACGCCGGCTACATGCTGGTGGCCCTGGCAGTAGCGCCCTACTTGCGAGGCACTGGCGAAACCAACGATTTTGACGGCGTCGAGGCGATTCTTTATTATCTGATTGCCTATGGAGTTATGACGATCGGCGCATTCGCGGTGATTGCCTATCTCGATTCGCCGCAGTCGCCGGTCGAAACGGTGGATGACCTGGCCGGCCTGAGCCGCAGCCATCCGATCATCGCGCTGGCGATGACGCTGTTTCTCTTTAGCCTGATCGGCATCCCGCTGACGGCAGGTTTCACGGGAAAGTTTCTGGTGTTCTTCGGCGCCATGGCGGTGCCGTCACCGGAGCATGTTGTTCATGCCCGCGTGCTGGCGATTCTGGGCATGATCAACGCGGCCATCGGCGGTTGGTATTATCTGCGTGTCATTGCGGTGATGTACCTGCGTAATCCGCTGCGGACGCTGCCGGTTCGGCCCACGGTGCCGGCACTGGCGACGTTGGCAATTTGTGCCGTGCTGACAGTCGGTTTGAGCTTGCCGCCGGCCGCAGGCTGGCTGCTGCAAGAGGCACGGAAAGCGGCGGGGATGAAAAACGTTTCCGCGGACAAACACCTTTCAAGCGCGGAATAAAACCGCGCAGCGCTCGGTCACAGCTTGTGCCGAATCGCCCACAAGTCCGCGAAAATCGGCAGAAACAAAGACTTCTTCAAAAACTCCACGCCCAATGACCCGCCGGTGCCCTGCTTGCTGCCGATGGTGCGCTCCACCAGCTTGATGTGGCGATAGCGCCATTCTTGAAAGCCCTCGTCGAAATCGGTCATCAGCTCGAAGAGGATTTCCATATGCGGCTGGGTTTTGTAAAGCTGCAGAATCCCTTCCGCGACTTGCTCGTTCGCCACCGCGGGCAAGGTAGGGTCGCGCTGCCGCAACTCGGCGGGTATTGTCACGCCGTGTCCTTCCAGAAAACTGTAAAAGCAATCCACCACCGATGGCTGCTGCAAACGCTCGACAAGTTTTGCGTAAGCGACAGTGCCGGGTGTTTGGAATTGCAACATGGCCGAGCGCTTGTAACCGAGCAGAAACTCCAATTCACGAAACTGCGATGATTGGAATCCCGAAGCCGTTTCCAGCCGGTCGCGAAAACTGGCGAAGGAAGTCGGCGTCATCGTTTCCAAAATGTCGATTTGCTCGACTAACACCTTCATGACCGTCCGGGCCCGTTTGAATGTGGCCAGGGCGTCGAACAATTTGTCTGCCTTGAAATCCTTGCACATCTTGTCGAACTCGTGCAGCAACAGCTTGAACCACAGTTCGTAGGTTTGGTGCGCGACAATGAACAGCATCTCGTCGTGTTCGGGTGGCGTGGAGCGCGGTTGCTGGAGCGTCAGCAGCGTTTCGAGTTGCAAATAGGAAGCGTAGGTCAGCGGTTTGGGGTCATTCATCGCCACACCATCCAAAGAAGAAACACCAAGACAATCAACAGGGCGCTTGCCAGGAGCCAGCGTACGATCCGTTCTTGCTGCTGTGCCCGGCGGCGGGCGACGGCGTACGGCGTCGTCGTGAAGGTGACCAGAGTGTAAAGCGGCAGATACCAGCGCGGCAATAGCTTGTGCAGCAGAAGGTGGAACCACTTTTTCCAAAGGAAAAGCCGTGAGCTCACGCGGTCGCGCATCTCCAGAAAATTGTCGATCGCCATGTCGGCGAGGGCGTCGGTGTTTTCCTTGCGCTCGGTTTCATAATGGGCAAACGCCGCTTCCCATTTGGGCGCATGGGCGCGAATGCAGCGGTCCAGCACCGTGCAATCCTCGAACGCGGCGTTCATGCCCTGGCCGAGAAAGGGCACAAGGGCGTGGCAGGCATCGCCAAGCAAGGCGACCTTGCCGCCGAGGTGCCAGGGTAGACAGCGGACTGTCAGCAGCGGGCCGATCGGGTTGGCGCGATACTGTTCCACCAAGTCAGGCATCAGTGGCGCAGCGTCCGCAAATTGCTCGGCGAAAAATCGGCGAATGTCATCATCGTTTCGCAGCGCCGCGAAACTGTTTTCACCCTCATACGGCCAAAACAAGGTGCAGGTGAAGGAGCCATCGAGATTGGGCAGGGCGATCATCATGAAGGAATGCCGTGGCCAGATGTGCAGGGCATGGCGTTCCATCAGAAATGTGCCGCCGGGGCCAGGCGGAATCGACAGTTCTTTGTAGCCGTGACTCAGATAGCTCTGTTGATAATTGAAGCGTTCGTGCCGTTGCATGGCGGCGCGAACCGCGGAGTAAGCGCCGTCGGCGCCGATGACGATTTCACAAGGGAGTTTGGACGTTTGATTGGCAACGTCATCATGAATATCTAGTGTGGCTGTCGCCAGATCAATGCCGGTGCAGCGGTGATTGAAGAACATTCGAATGCTGTCGTAACGTGCTGCCGCTTGAATCAATGCCAGATTGAGGCCAGCACGGGAGACGGAGTTGATCGATTCGGAATCGTCCTTGCCATAGGGCTGGAATATCAGGGCGCCGCCGCGGGAATGGATCATGCGGCCACGCATGGGGATCGCTTGCTGGAGAATCTCGTCGGCGAGGCCGACTTCACGCAGGGCCTGGATGCCGCGGACCGACAGAGCGAGATTGATGGATCGGCCGCGTTCGGCGTTTTGCAGGCGCGGATCGGAGCGTTTTTCATGGAGATCGACGCGGTAGCCGGCCTTGCCAAGGTAACAGGCCAGGAGCGTGCCGGCGAGGCCGGAGCCGACGATGGTGAAGTGTGGCGTATTTGACATATACGGCCCAGCCCGATCAAGCATCACCACGGGAGACCTAGCGGGTCACCGAACTACTCTTGCTTCGGGCCACTTCGAGGTTTGTCGCGATTAGCAGAGCTTCAACTGAGGGCAGCTCAAGTTGTCGCTGGCCTTTGAGGAATTCGTGGACCGCAGACTGAGATAGCGGCGGATAATGCAACCGCGCCATTTGCCAAAGCCGATAAACGGTGAGATGGAGACGTTGCATTTGCTGGGCCACGGCCTCCCGGATCATGCTCTTGCGTTGAGGCAGTGCCCCAACGGCATCGCGCTGAAGACGTTGAAACTTCCGGCGTTCGGGGATTTCGCTCGTGTCGATGCTGCCGCGCATAGCCGCTTGGAGACGATCAAGATCCGCCTTGGAAGCACGCGGAATGTCCTTCGCCGATTTCCGCACGATTTTAATGGCTGCCAATTTCTTTGACATACTTCTTCCTCTCTGCCGGACTTGCGGCGCGGGCACTGATGATTCGTGTGATTTTGGCATCGTCCGTTGAGCGGTCCGTCCAGGCCACGATCAGTACGATGCCGCGATTCTCAGGGTGCGACGCGGTTGTGACGTATCGATCTTCCCCGGCGCTATGCTGACGGTCGAATTCCTCGACGTGAAACTTGTCGCCGTCCTCGTCCGAAAGAACAAGAGCGGCATCATCGAAGGAAACACCATGTTTTTTCAAGTTTCTTTTGGCCTTATCGTCATCCCATTCGAAGTTGTCGTGCAGCATCATGGGCGGCCTCGGTCTGCCACGTTCAATTTACTACCTTTTACGGAAGCACTCAAGAGGGTCCAAGCAGCGCAACTTCCATTTGGCGTCCGCGTTGCTCAAATGACTCCAACTCCCTCCTGGTAATTCGGAATTCAACCTTAACTTTCCAATGCTCTGTTCGCACAAAAGATGCATACCAGGCGTAGCTTTCAGCCCCTGAAATGTAAAGCATCACGCTTCCAATCCCGTTGGCAACCGTATTTCCGCTGTACCAAACGAATGCTGCCCTGGTTGAAAACCTGTCGAGCGGCTGCGCCAACCACGGCCGGCCTGGCTGCCGAACGTGGAGCGGCATTGTTAGGTCAGTCGATATCCACGCCGACTTTTCTAGGTCCCAAACAAAGTGCCTTTCAGACTGCACGCGATTAGGAGTAAAAGTAGGGATTCGTAGCTCTTCTCCTTTTCTACTCCACCAAGCAAGCCACATGTGATCGAACCAGTTGTCAATGTGTACAAGGTAGGCCTCGAGCATTTGCAGAGACGCAAGCGCACCATTCACGATTCGCTGAGCCAGCGACAGGAAGCCAGAATCGTCGTGTTCTGAAGGAATTAGCTCGATCATTGAATAGCCTCAATAATTCGCCTGGGCGTAGCAGCCTTCATGTTTCACTCAATGCTTGTTTAAGAATGCCAACAAAATGCCAAACCTCATTAAAAGTATTGTACAGCGGCACGGGAGCCACGCGAATTACGTTGGGCGGGCGGAAATCGCAGACTACGCCCTGGCGCTCCAACTCGCGCAACAACTCTCCCGCGTGATTGGGAATTAGCAGCGACAAAGCACATCCCCGCTGCTTTGGATCGCCAGGCGTGACGATTTCAAAACGGTCGGTCTGCAACTGGTCGAGTAAGAACTGCAAATACCCTGTGAGGCGCTCCGATTTCGCCCGCAGCGCC
>DASRAT010000913.1:0-20597 GCA_035638015.1 Gemmataceae bacterium
AGTTGAAGTAGATGATCGACCACCTTGACCACGCGACCGTAACGACCCGGAAGATCCTGGGGTTCAAACATCGAGTCTCTCCCGGCTAACAGGAGCTCGCCTAATTCCAGGTTTTCTTTGAGGAAAGGCAGCGTGACGGCATTCATGGTAACTTCCAAAGCTATTGCAACCACCGCGTGCACTATAACTGGTCGTCGCGCTCTCGTCTAGCGCTGCACAACCCGGCGGCGTACGCCGATCGGCTCGCCTGGGTGAAGCAAACTCTCAATCGCGGACGCAATACGCGGACCGATGCCGGGTAGTGCGCGAATGCCTCGTCGGCCGTCGCGATCAAAAATCTTTTCCAATGACTCATCCATTTCCTGAATCAAATGAGCGGCTCGCCGATAGGCTCTGACGCGCATCAAGTTGCCGCCCTCGGCGTCACGTTCGCGGGCATACTCACGCAACCATTCTGCAATTGCGTTGTTGTCCATGATGCAGTCTCCTCCATAATGACACGGAGGATTCACAGTCTGCCCCTCTTTCATTATTGTACGCTAGTTCACTAGCAAAGCCAAACCTATGCCAACCGTGGCGCTGGAAAATGTCAGCAAGTCCTACGCGCCGCATTCCGTGGCGGTAAGGGATGTCACGCTTGACGTGGCCGACGGTGAATTGTTGACCCTGGTTGGCCCGTCGGGTTGCGGTAAAACCACGCTGCTGCGGCTGATTGCCGGATTGGAACAGCCTACTGCCGGGACCATCCGTATCGGCGGCCAGGTTGTGGACAATGTGCCGCCGGCCGAGCGTGGTGTTGGCATGGTTTTCCAGCGCCCTGCTCTTTACCCGCACCGGACAGTGCGGGATAACCTTGGTTTCGCCCTGAAATTGCAGCAAGGCGGCTGGTGGCGGCGTTTCACGGCAGTTGGCCGCGTAAAAAATGCCGCTCGCCTGGAGCGAGTGGGCGCCACCGCGTCCATGCTGGGATTGGAGAGCGTGCTTGACCGATATCCATCGCAGCTGTCGGGAGGCCAGCAACAGCGGGTGGCGCTCGGCCGAGTTCTTGTCCGTCAACCTGGGGTGATTTTGCTCGATGAACCGCTGAGCAACCTTGATGCCGGCCTGCGGCATGAATTGCGGCGGGAGTTGCACTTGCTCCAGCGACAACTCAACGCGACAATGGTGTGCGTTACCCATGATCCTGCCGAAGCGCTGAGCCTGGGCGACCGCATTGCCGTGCTGGACAATGGCCGGCTCCAGCAATTGGACCGCGCTGAGGTGCTGTTGCGGCAACCTGTCAACAGATTCGTGGCGGGTTTTGTGGGCTGGCCGCCGCTGAACTTTGTGGATGGCGAGATTCAGGCCAGACGGGAGGGATTGGTGTTCGCCTGCTGCGCCGGGCGCTGGCCTGTGCCCACCGAGCGTGTGAGCGCATGGGGGCCGTTGGCACAAAGACCTGTCACAGTTGGCATTAGGCCGAAAAATGTGCAGCTGCAGTTTGGGGATTCCGTGGATGGCCTGCCGATGCGGGTGCGTTTGGTAGAGCCACATGGCACAGGCAGCCTGATAACGCTAAAGGGCCAGCAGCTAGAAATCACCGCCTGGCTCGCAGAGGGCTGCCAAAATCCCATGCAAATGGATATAATGGCCAAAGGGAAAAATGTGATGGTCCAGATACAGCTTGAATCGGCGTTATTGTTTGACCGAATCAGCGGGTTGGCTTTGGCCGTCGCTGAGAGCGGTTGAGGTGCAAGGTGCGCTCCGGCGTTATGCGCGCGGAGGCATCCAAGTGGGCCTGGACCCACTTTTTTTGTTTTATAGGGCAAGCCGCTTGCGGCTTAGCGGGTGGAGATCGCAGTTATGATGAAAGGCTCTGAGTTCCTTCGCTTCGTCGACCAGCTCAATCACGACAAGAACATTCCGCGCGAAATTGTTTTTGAAGCGGTCGAATCGGCCGTGAAGCTGGCCATGGAAAAATACTATGGCGAAGAAGAGACGCCCACCATCGTTGTCACCATTGACCGTGATAATGGCGAAATGGTCGCCAAAAAAGGCGAGGAGATGATTGATCCTTCCGTTTTGGGCCGTATCTCCGCTCAGAGCGCCAAGCAGGCCATCATCCAAAAGATACGCGAAGCCGAGTCCAGCGCTGTCATGACCGAGTATCAGGCCATGAAAGGTGAACTGGTCCACGGCACCATCCAACGGCATGAGGGCGGGGCCGCCATCATCAGCCTTGGCAAAACCGAAGCGATTCTGCCCCGCAGCGAACAAATCCCCGGTGAAACGCACCATGTCGGCGAGCGCGTCAAAGCGGTGGTGTTAGAAGTCAAGAAAGTGGGCCAGCGCGTCAAGATTATTCTGTCGCGAACGCATGCCGATTTTGTTCGCCGTTTGTTTGAAAATGAAATCCCCGAGATCGCAGACCGCACCATTGAGATCAAAGCACTGGCCCGCGAAGCCGGCTACCGCGCCAAGATCGCCGTCAGCAGCATCGATCTCAAGGTCGATTGCGTCGGTGCTTGCGTCGGCGTGCGCGGCTCGCGCATCAAAAACGTGGTGGACGAGCTGGGTGGCGAACGCATCGACATTGTCCGCTGGAACGATTCGCTCCAAGTCATGATCCCCAACGCCTTGCAGCCCGCGAACATCGAGGAGGTGTTCCTTTATTCGCAGCTGGGCCGGGCCATTGTGCTTGTACAAGAAGATCAGCTATCGCTGGCCATCGGCCGCCGCGGCCAGAATGTGCGTCTGGCCAGCAAGCTGGTCGGCTGGGACATCGAGATCATGACCCACGACGAACTGGGCAACGGCATCGAACGCGCCGAAGGCTGGTTTCGTCAGATTCCGGGCGTCACTGATGAAATTGTGGAGAAATTCATCGAGGAAGGGTTCCTTTCGTATGACGATTTGACCTTCCTTGAAGCGGCCCAGCTTGGCGAACTCATCGGCGTCACCGAGGAAGCGGCGGACGACATGATTCAATTCGCCGAGGAAGCCTCCGAGCGGGTCGATGCGGAAAACAGAGCTGCCAAGGCGCTGGAGGCGCAATCGCCGACGCCGCGGCCAGCGCCAGTGCGATCCGGAGCACCGACGGCAGCTGACATCTTCCCCGAACCGCTGACGGGAGAAGGGGCTGAACCGAAAATGACCGCGGAGCAGCTATTTGGCCCGGATGACACCGAACCCGCTGAGCAGCAACCTGTTGCTGATCAGCAAGTTGTGGTTATTTCCGAACCTGAGCCTGTTGCGGAAACGCAACCAGATTCTTCGGACGGCGAAACAAAGTAGGCCCGGCAAGCCCGGCGGGACCACTGCGAGCCGACGGCTTTCGGGCGGAAGGCAAAGCTGGCCTTTTCAAGACAGGCCAACCCGTTAGAATACATAACATGGGTCGATAGGCGGTTTCCCAAAGGGCGAAAGGGTTTACAGGAGATGACCGTAGAGGAGCAGCGCTTGCAAAAAGACAAAGTTCGCGTGTTTGAGCTGGCTCGTGAGCTTGATCTGGAAAGCAAAGACTTGATGGTCCTGTGCCGTAAGCACGGCATTGACCTCAAGAACCAGTTGAGCAACGTCTCGCCCGAGCAGCGCGAGCAGATCATTGATTTGGTCAAACGCGGTTCGAGCACCGCGACGCAACCCCAGCGCGCCGCGACGCCCGTCATCCCCACTGTCATTCAACGCAAAGTGCAGACGCTGGAAACTAAGCGACCCGCCGTTGGCAGCAAACCCGCACCGGCAGTCCCTGCCAAACCGGCGGAAGCTGGGCCTATCATCGTTGAACCCGCTGCCGAAGCGCCAGCTCCCCAGGTGGAAAAGCCGCAACCCACGCCGCCGGCCCCCGCAGTGTTGGAACCTGCTGCGCGGTCCGCCCCCACAGTAGCGCCAACTCCAGAGGCGGAAAAACCGCCGGCGGCCGAGCCAACCGCTCCGTCCAAGCCGCCGGAAATCGCACGCCCCGCGGCCATTACTCCCACAAGCGCGCCAGAGATTGCAGCCGCTGCCAAGCCACCGCCGCCGCCGGCGATGCCCAGGACCAAGGTGCCCGACCTCGGCGGTCCCAAACCCAGCGGGGACGCCACCCGCGCCCCGCGCACTCTCCGTCCCAGCGGCAATCGGCCAGTGCTGCGGCAAACCGGCGCCCATAGTGCCCCGCCCAAGCCCCCTCGGCCCGGTAGCAAACCCCCTGAGTCGAAGAAGCCGGTCGAAAAAATGATGCAGCCGCTGGTCGCTTTCACCAAGGAGCACTTGGAGAAAGTCGGCGACCGGCCTTTGCGGCCTGAAGATGTTCTGCGTCCCGGCGGCATGCAAGCGGTAGTGCCGATCATCGACGACGATGAAGATTCCGACGGCAAGAAAAAAGGCGGCAGCAAAGACCGCCCCGGCAGCGTCAGCGGCCGCAAGCAACGCCAGGAAGAGCGCAACAAACGCGCCGCCGAACGCAAACGCCCCCAGGAATTGGATCTCCAGCTGGCTCGCGGCGTCACCGACGTGGACCTGCTGGAAAGGCACCGTTCCGGCAGCCTCAAACACAAGCTCAAAAAGAAAAAACCGACCGAAGCGCGCAAAGGCAAGGTGCCGATCGTCTTGCCGATTTCCGTGCGCTCGCTGTCTGAAGCGATGGGCATGCCCAAGGGCGATGTGCTTTTCAAGCTCGTCCAAACCCACGGGCTTGACCTCCGGACGACGAACATCAACTCCACGATTGACCCCGACATTGCCACTTTGTTTGCCCTGGAAAATGGTTGCGAGCTGGAGGTCAAACGGCCGCTCGACGCCGAAGAGCAGATGCTGGCCGGATTCAAGATTGAAGACTCGCCGGAAAGCCTCAAGCCGCGTGCCCCGATTGTCACCATCATGGGTCACGTCGATCACGGCAAAACCTCGCTGCTAGACCGCATTCGCCGCACCGACGTGGCCGCCACCGAAGCCGGCGGCATCACGCAGGTCATCCGCGCCTGGCGCGTCAGCCACGGCGGCAGGCCTATTACTTTCCTCGACACGCCCGGCCATGAAGCGTTCACCAAGATGCGCGCCCGCGGCGCCCAGGTGACCGACATCGCCGTGATCGTTGTCGCCGCCGAAGACGGTGTCATGCCGCAAACCGAGGAAGCGATCAACCACGCCAAGGCGGCCGGAGTCGCTTTGGTAATCGCCATCAACAAGGTCGATCTGCCCAACGCCAACGTCAATCGCACACGCCAGCAGCTGTATGGGCTTGGCGTTATCCCGGATAACATGGGCGGCGAGGTGCCGTTTGTCGAAACCAGCGCCGCCACCGGCAAGGGCGTCGACGAATTGCTCGACCAGATCTCGATCGTGGCCGAGTTGAAAGAGCTGAAAGCCAACGCCGACAAGCTGGCCCAGGGTACTTGCCTGGAAGCGATGCTCAGCGAAGGCGAAGGCGTCCGGGCCACCTTACTGGTGCGCGAGGGCACCCTTCATCGGGGCGACATTTTGCTGTGCGGGGCCGCCTATGGCCGCATTCGTCAGCTTTACGACGATCTCGGCCGTCAGATCGACGAAGCGGGACCGAGCGTTCCCGTCCGCATCACCGGCCTTGACCATATTCCCAATGCCGACGATCCTTTCGCGGTCGTGCCCGAGCTGGCCGTGGCCCGTGAAATTGCCACCAAGCGCAAGGCCAAGCTGCTGGAAGCGTCGCTGGTCAAACGCGTGCCCTTGACGCTGGAGCAGATGACCGGCCAGAAGATCAGCGAATTGAAGGTCATCCTCAAGGCCGACTTCCGTGGCTCCATCGAGGCCATCCGCAAGGAGCTGGACAAGCTACAGCACGAGGAGGTGCGCGTTCGCATCCTCGAAGCCGCCATTGGCGCCATTACTGAAAACGACGTATGGCTGGCCCTGACCTCGCCGGAGGACACCATTATTGTCGGTTTCAATGTTGTGCCCGACGATCGTGCGCTGGCCATTGCCGAGGAAAAAGGCGTGCAAATCCGCCAGTACGACGTCATTTACAACCTCACCGACGACATCAAGTCGGCACTAGAAGGCAAACTGAAACCGCGCGAGGAGATTATTCACCTCGGCCGAGCGGTCGTGCGCGACACCTTCAAGATTAGCCGCGTTGGCACCATCGCCGGGTGTTATGTGACGCAAGGGACGATCAAGCGCTCTGCCAAGGTGCGTCTGATTCGCGAGGGTGTTGTGATTTATCCGCCGGTCGACCGCACCGCCGGGCTGGAATCGCTGAAGCGCTTCAAAGAAGACACTGGCGAAGTCCGCGAGGGCTTCGAATGTGGCATCAAGATCGCAGGCTATGACGATGTCAAGGTCGGCGACGTGATCGAGGCATTCCGCGTCGATCAGGTGCAGCGGAAACTGGAATACGATGCCGGCGGCACAATGTCAGTGCGGTGATGCATGATCGTCGGCACGTTGCAAGTGCGTTTGTTGCTTCGCGAAGCTCGCTCGCTCAAGGACAAACGCCAGGTGGTGAAAAGCATCAAGGATCGCATTCGCAACGATTTCAACGTGTCAGTCGCGGAAGTGGACGAACTCGACAATCGCCAGCTGGCGGTCCTGGGCATGGCGATGGTCAGCAACGAAGCGCACCATGTGAAGACAGCCCTGGGCCAGATTGTGCAAATTCTGCGGACGCACCCGATGGCGGAATTGGTCGGTCAAAAGATGGACGTTTAGCACCTATGAAGCAGCACCGCCTAGCACGCGTGTCCGAGGTCATCCGGGAGGTGGCCAGTGAGACGATCCTGTTTGAGATACAGGATCCGCGCGTGAAAAATGTGACCGTGACTCGGGCCGAGGTCGCCGCCGACTTGCAGCACGCCAAGATTTTCGTGTCGGTGATGGGCAGCCAAAAGGAGCAAGACCTGTGCATGCACGGCCTTCAGCATTCGGCGGGTTTTGTGCAATCGAAACTCGCCAACCGCTTGCAGACTCGCTTCACGCCCGTTGTGAAGTTCGTCCTGGATCAAGGCGTCAAGAACAGCATTGAGATCACTCGCCTCATCAATGAGGCACTTGGAAAGACCAGTGCGCCGGGGATTCCAGCCCCCGAACCAGAACCTGCCGACGGAACGGCGGAAGAGGAAACCGGAAACTGAACCCGCTAACCTCGTCATGGAGTGATTTACACCATCATGCAAACCACCGTCAACAAACAGCGTGTGTTCCAGCAGCTTTTCACCGCGGCAGCCCGGCACGCCAAAGGCGAGCCGGAGTCGCGGCCGGTGCTGGAGCAATTTCTCTACGCCATTTGCCGTGAGGGCGTGACCCGCGAGCTGGCCGACCGGGCCTTTCGCAGTTTGCGCGACAATTACTTCGACTGGAACGAGGTCCGCGTCAGCTCGCCGCGCGAACTGGCCGAGTCGATGGACTGCCTGCCAGACGCCGAGGGTCGCGGCCAGCGCGTCGTTGATTTCTTGCAAGAGGTTTTCGAGACCACGTTCTCGTTCGATCTGGAAAGCCTGCAAAAGAAGGGCGTCAAGCTGGCGGCCAAACAGCTTAGCCGTTATCAGGCGGCCAGCGAATATGTCGTGTCGTCAGTGGTTCAGAACAGCCTTGGCGGCCACGCTATTCCGTTGGACGACGGCAGCCTGCGCGTGGTGCGCCGGCTCGGGCTGATCGAAAACGAGACCGATGACCTCGAAGCGCTGCGTTCGAGCCTGGAGCATCAGGTCCCCAAGGCCAAAGCGGCGACATTTAGCGACGCCATCAGTGCGGTCGCGTATGAGTATTGCCATGACAATTCGCCGCGTTGCGGGTCTTGCCCGTTGTGCCCGCATTGCCCGACGGGGCAGGACATGAAGCAGACGGCGCCGACTACGCATCGAACGAAGCCGCGTTGATTCAGCCGCTTGCGGTTTAACGCGCAACCAAACCAAAGGATACGCAAAGGGGTCAGGTTGATTCGGCACTCAAATCAACCAGGCCCCATTGGACTCCCTCGCTGGTTGCCTGGAAACGGGGTTCCAACCGCACCTTGAGGAGCGGCCAATGTTTTTGCTTGTTATTTGATTCAATTCCTCGTTCATCAAAACCAAAACGACGCGCGCCGGCCTGTTGAAATTGCTGTCGGAATGCATCACGGGCAGGTTAAGGAACAGTTCGAAGGTGAGTCGCGATGCTCCTTAACCAATGGCCAAAATGAAAACCGTGATCCTGATCGAACATCGTTTTAGTCGTATCCGTCCGGTGAAGGCACGTTGACCGATGCATCGAGGCTGCCAAGGCCGAGGCATGCGAGTGGTCGCGCTGTCCCCATAGAGCAACTTGAGCCGATCACCGCGCCGGAAGCGAAAGACGAACAAATCTCCAGCCAGCGTATCCTGCCCCACCCCTATCGATTCCATCTCGACCTATACTTTCGCAGGCTGGATTCCATCGCTCTCCCATACCTTGGAGCAAAGCATGTCGCAATGCAAACGCTTGCTCGCCTTGCTGGTTGTTGGCGGCCTGACCTGGTGGCTGGCTTCGGCGTGGTACATCAACGTTTCGGAGTGTTTTTACTTCTCCGTTCCGCCGGCCGCACTGGCCTTTTATTTGACCGGTCGAGCCCGGAAGGACCCCGCGACATCGCAGCCCTTTTCCAAGACGGAAATGCGTAGCGGATTGGCGCTGTTCGCGGCGGTGCTCCTTTTGGGGGTATGCACCATGAGTTGGGTATACGGCCCGCGTGTGCTGTATTCGTGGAAATACTGGTTGGAATTCGTCACCGCTTTGTACATGCTCGCGGCCCTGTGCATTGTGGTTATCGGTTTTCTGCGGCTGCTGATGAATACCTCAGCGTTGCTCGGGCGGCGCTGTCCTGACTCGCCGTTCGTTGGCAACGTTCTGGCCCCGGCCATGGCCCTGTCGCTCTTTGTCCTTGTGGCGGTGCCGTTTGGCGTCGCCTTTTCCTATGTTTATCGCGTCAAGCTGCCCAATGTGGCGAATCCACAAGCCGATTTGGGCCGGGAATATGAGAACGTCGAAATTGTCTGCGGCGACGGCACACGACTGGCGGGATGGTGGGTGCCTGCCCGCACTCACAGTTCGCGGACCATCGTCTTTTGTCACGGGCTGGCCGCCAATCGCACGCAGACGCTGAAGTATCATGCCATTGCCGATTGGCTCGATGCCAATCTCTTGCTGTTCGACATGCGCGGTCACGGCGACTCCGCCGGCCGGGCCAGCTCGATGGGCTACCGCGAAAGAGACGACGTGTTGTCGGCCATCGCCTATCTTCGGCAACAACGGCCCAGCCAATCGCGGCAGGTAATTGGCATGGGCGTGAGTTTGGGAGCAGCCGTGTTGGCCGACATTGCCGCGGAACTGGAACCGCCGCTGGACGGCCTCATCCTGGACAGTGGCTTCACTGCCACCGCGGACATGGATCACAGTTTGCCGGCGTTTTTGCGCGGCTGGCTGCTGACTATTGGCCTGCCCATTGCCGACTGGAACGCTGGTTGTCCAATCACCGAATTCCGGCCTGTGGCGTCCATCGGCCGAGCTCGGGCGCCAGTGGTCTTGTTTCACTCGCTGCACGATTGGATCACTCCCGCGGAGCATTCCATGCGGCTCTATGAGCGGGCTGCGGAACCAAAGCAACTGGTGATTCTGGATGCGAGTGGCCATGTCTGCGCGTATTTTGAGCGGCACCAAGAGTATGAAACTGCAGTTCGAAAGTTCGCGGAAGGATTGGCAAAACAGAAGTAGGCAGCGGCGACTACACCCATGGAAGATCTTGGGCATTGCCAATCGTTTCATCTCACTTCCGCATGCCGGCAAAAACGGCATGGCAATTGCTTCAAATAATTTCCATGCATTAAGCAGTGGGACTCTCCGCGAATGTGACCGGGGGCGCCGCTGAAGCTCTATCCAGCGAGGTTCTCTCATGGCCGGGAAAAGACAAATGGTGACCGTGGTGTTTCGCAACCGTTTGGACGCCGAGCGGGCGTTCGATATTCTGCACACGATGGGATATACCGAAAGCGAAATCAACGTGCTGATGTCTGAAAAAACGCGTGCCACCTACTATTCGGGTGAAGACAAGGACCGCTTCGAGACTTCTTCGGCGGTCGGCGAAGGCGCTGCAATCGGCGGGGCTGTTGGCACCGCCGTGGGCGCGACCCTGGCGGCCGTGGCCGCGATTGGCACCAGCTTGCTTGTGCCCGGCTTGGGCATTATCGTGGCCGGGCCCGTAGTGGCTGCCCTGGCGGGCGGCGGTGCAGGCGCCGTGGCAGGCGGCCTTGTCGGCGGCCTTGTGGGTATGGGCATAAGCGAAAGCAATGCCAAGGCTTATGAAGCAGTGCTACGCCAGGGCGGCGTTGTCATTGGTGTGGAGCCGCGCAGCAGCAATGATTTAGACGCCATCAAGAAGAGTTTCCAGGATTTGCACGGCGAGAACATTTACGTTTGCTCGTGCTAACATTGGCGACTCACGGTAGCGGCTTCGCGGTGCTTTGCCGTTACGCTAGCAAAAGCGGAACCCGCCAGGCGCGGGTTCCGCTTTTTTTTTTGCCCGGAGCATTTGGGACTCTGATTTCAATTACATGCGCAGATTCCTTCCTCAACTAGCGCAAGACGTCACGCGAAGGGTGCAGACTTTTGGTGTGCAACTATGCGTGCAAGCATTGCCGTACGAAACGAATTCCTGCTGCCACATCCGCGATGCATTGCTGCTGATTGCCGACGCCCCGTTCGATGCACAGCGGGCCATCGTAGCCCACCTGCCGCAGCGTCTGCAAAAACTTGCCGATGTTGACCTGCCCCTGGCCCAGAGGCATTTCGACGCCCCACGTGCCCGGCACGGTTGGCCGATTGCCGTCCTTAACATGCACACTACGAATGTCCGGGCCAAGAATCTCGACAGCCCGCAGTGGATCGCCCTTGTCATAAAGCAGCATGTTGGCCGGGTCGAAGTTGACCTTGAGATTGGGGCATTTCAAATCGTCGAGCGTGCGGCGAAGCAAATCTGCCGTTTCCTGGCCGGTTTCGAAGGCCACGGTCACCGTTTGAGCGGAGGCGTAATCGCTGACCTTGGCCAGAGTGTCCAGAAACGACTTGCGCTCGGCGTCGCCGACTTCGGGAATGAAACCGGCATGCATGGTCAGGTCGTGAAGGCCCATGGCACGAGTGCGCTGCAGGCCCCATTGCAAGCGCTCGAGCCGCTGGGGGCGGAGCGCGGGATCGCCGAAGCCGCCGGTTTTCTGGATGGTTTGCGGCGTGGTGTAATCCTCGCCCGGGAAGCCGAGCATGGCCCCGGTCATGTCGAAGCCGGCTTTTTTTACAGCGTCGGGAAGGTTGTCGCCTTCTTCCCAGGCCGCATGGTGCGGATCTCCGCAGGCGATTTGAACAATGTTGATGCCGAGTTGATCGAGCAACTTGCGAAGCTCGGGAACGCTTTTGACCTGAAGCGACCAGCTACAGACGCCCACGGCGAAGGGAGCAATGGCCATGCGCAATCGCCTTTGACTAGGAGGATTTCGTGTTAAACGGCAGGTTCCAGCGAGCAACTCAGCGGGCCGAGTTTGAGGCTGCCGCGGGTTTCGTGGCAGCTTTGAACTTGTTCCAACTTGAACTCGGCGACTTCCTTGGCGCCGCTCCAGATGACTGCTCGGCCTTTGGTGTGGGCTTCTTCGGTAAGCTGAAAGGCACGCTGTTCCGTGCAACCCAGCACTTTGCGAAGGACTTCCAGGACGAACTCGAAAGAGTGGAAATCGTCGTTGTCCAGGATGACGTTGTAGGGCGGCAACAGCCGCGTTTTGGTTTCTTCGTGCTCACGCGGTTTGGTGGCAACGCCAATTTCTGGATCAGACGGAAAGCTGCTCACGATGGTGATTCCTCAGGGCGTTTGGAAATGTCTTATTGCATCGTACATGTTCCGCACGCCGAATCCAAGCGTGTTCCCAAAAGAGTGGAGAACTGTCACGCGGCGGGCGCCAGCGCCTCGACAGGGCGGGAGCTCTTTGTCAAGTCGGCCGCGGGAGCGAGGGTGCTCAATACCCGCTCGATGAGGACCAACAGGCCGGCCAGCGGCATGCTCACGCACGAGACATATTTGCCATAGGGCGTCAGCATCATGATCAACATGGTACCCAGGAAAACGGCCGCAGCGGCAATCATCAACAGGCGTTTCCAAACCGGCTGGCCATCCTGAAAAGCCTCCCAGGTGGCCAACGCCGCGGTCGGCGCCAGCAAGGCATAGGTGCAATTCTCCGTTGCCGGGCCAAAAAGGACGATCCAGCAGCAGCCCAAATCGAAGGCGGCGCGTGCATGACGGGCGGTGGACCATCGCTGGACGTGGCCGCGCACCACAGCGGTCGCGGCGAGGGCAGCCATCAATAGCTGCAAGGCCTGATAACCGGCGTCGGGCAATGACAAACCGACCGCACGCGTCAAAACGTGAAAATCGCGATAACTGTTTTCCATTGGCCAATCATGGCGGTGATCCGCCGCCAATTGGCCAATCCAACTTGCGTAAGACTGCGTTACATAGGCTGGATCGCCTAGACAAAATGGCGCCAGCAAACCGGCCGCCATCGCCAGGCCAAGTCGCCAGCCCAACCTCGGCCGCACCAAGAGCAGCAAACCGGCGACGCTCAATGGATAAATCTTGAACAAAATGGCGACCGCCAGCACCGCGGCAGACCATGTCCAGCGCCGCTGTACCACGGCAGCGGCGGCCAGCAGCAAACAGCCCACCACCAGGACGTTGGCTTGAGCATTGTTGATGCTGCCAATGCTGAGCGGCAGCACCAGCAAGGCCAAGACGGCGGCCGCCTTGCCGTTCAACCGTGCAGGTCCTGGAAAAACGCAATAGGTGAAGGCGACCGCACCCGCGCAGCAAATTCCCAAGTTGAATAAGCGCCAAATTACACCGCCCACTTCGTCGGGGAGCAGGGTGTACGGGGTCAAGGCCACGGCGACAATGGGAGCATAGCGAAATCTCTCATTGTGGTCGCGCGGAATTGTCAGGTCGTACATATCCACGCCTTGGCCCCACTCGCGAGCCGCCGTGGCGAAGATGGGGTACACGGTGTTGCGGGTTGGATATAAATAGGAGCGAATCAGGATGACGACCAAAACCGTAGCCCAAATGCCGACGGCTAACCATAAAAGACGTGGCCAGCCAGCATTTTCTTGATTCCTAACTGCCAAGCAAGCAGCGGAAACCCTGTAGGACGGCTCTCCAGAGCCGTCCGGACGGCTCTGGAGAGCCGTCCTACTCTGCGGCTCACGTGTGCTAAGCGATGGCATGACGCAAATCCCTTGGCATCAACTGCGAGGGCCCGGCCAAAGTAAATCCCGCTTCGTGGACTGCATCCAAAAATTCCGGCAATTGCAGCATACGAAGTTCATCAACGCGGCGCTGTTGCAGACCGTCGCCGAGCCGGCAATCGCGGCCCACCAAAGTGTCATCCCAATGGCCTGGATGGCACATCAACTCCACGACGTTGCCGGTCGAGGCTCTCAGCCAACTGGCAAAGAAATCGGGACGCCGGACCCATTGCGGATCAGTGATTCCAGCCAGCCAGTCGTTGCAAGGAAATTGCCTGGCGTCCTGAACCGCGGCCAGGCGACGGCCCAGACCATTTAGCAGCAACCGTTTGATACGGGCGCCGGGCACTCTGACCAACGTGCTCCACCGCTCACGGACTTTGCGGACAAGGGGACGGCAGTCGTTTTGCTGCAGGACGTCAAACAGGATTTGGCCCACTGGCGGGAATACGGCAACGTGCTGGTGGGTGTTAACAATGGTTGGATCTTGCCAGGTCAATTCGCGGAAGCGCTCTAGTTGAGCTTCCAATTCCAGTTCAATCTCCTCGGCACGCAATCGCCCTATGAGCCACCGGCGCAAGAAAGCGTGAAGTGGCCAAAAGTTGCCGTCCGGTCCCGTGAGGGAAGGCACGCGGACGGCAGGCAGGACCGGTGCGTCGAGCGTCAAGTTCGGGTGCCAGCCCAGTTCCATGGGGCAGCCCCGCTGGCGCCAGGACTGGACCGCGGTTGCAGCATTGGGCGAGTTGACTAAAAGCACGGAGGAAGTGATGACGCGGCATTCGGCGGCGTCCAGGATGCCCTCCGACGTAGCGGGACCCATGCCAAAATCGTCGGCGGTGACCAATAAATGACGCCGCGGGCCGTCCATCATCCCAGTTCCCTCATGCCGCATCCAGTTCGAGCAGTTCCATCGCAGCCAACGGCCCAGGAGCAGGCGTCTCGCGCCAGGCGCGGCGAATGGACCGTAGCTTGCGAAGCATACGCGGTATGTCGCGGAGAGTTGTCGTGCTAAGCGTATTCTCGTGGCGAACCGTCACGGGCACTTCCGTCACTTCCAGATCCAGGCGTGCACAAGCCGTCAGCAGTTCGCAATCGAACTCGAACCCGCGCGTGGTCAAACGCGGTAAAAGTATGTTGGCAGCTCTAGCGCTAAGGCCTTTGAGGCCCGCCTGGGTGTCGCACACCGTAATCGGCAGAATCCAATGCACCAACTTGGCCCACACCATACTCTGCAAACGACGGCGATATAAATATCCCAACATATCCGGCGGCAGCAACAGGCGGCTGTCAGGATGATCACGCGATGCGATGGCCACATCGGCGCCGTTTTGCAGCGTCTGGGCAACGCGGGTGATGTCGTCGAAGCCATAGGCCAGGTCCATGTCGGTAAACAGTCGCCACCGGCCACGAGCTTCTTCCAAGCCCAAGCGGACGGCATAGCCCTTGCCCCGATTTTTCGGATAGCTCAGAACTCGGACCCTTGGCCCGGCATCTTGGGCCAAAGTACGCAATTGTTCGGCCGTGCCGTCGGTGCAACCGTCACAAACGAAGATGAACTCCCAATCCTCGATCGCGTTGTGGCGAAAAAGTTCGATTTCCCGCCAGGTGGATTCCACAAGGGCGCCTGGGTTGTACGCCGGCAATACCAGGCTCACCTGGGGACCAGCGCCGCTGCGAGGACGGCAAAGGTGCATGATGCCTCTTGGGCTAAGCAAATGTACTGACGCGCACAGGACGATTTACCTGATTTTGCCCAGGGGGGTCAAGGCACGGTGGTGCCAGAGCAAAAGCTGCAGGGACGACGCAGGTTACGTGATTTGGACAACAGGCGTAATTTGCTTCAACGGCCGGCGCGGGCTAGACTTATCCAGCACACGGGGGGCGCCAGCTTTGGTGGCGAAATCCGGAGGCAAGTCTTCGCGTCGCGCCTGAATCGCAACGCCTTTCATCCTCGAAAGGGCATAACCGCCGTGAGGCGGCGACGCAAAGCGACAGACCTCGCTCGATTTAAGGGCGAGGTGGCTGCGCTGCCGAAGGGATGGGCAGGCGAAAAGCCCGTCCGTCCCCGGACAGCCGTGGCAGGGATGGTATACACGCGGAGGTCCGAATCGGTTCAGGGACCGGTTCGCCGGTTATGCGAAGACTTGCCTTGCTTTTTGTTGCTTGGCATTTTCACCGCTGCGCGATCAAATCCATTTGCCGCACACCGCGACGCACCGTATCCGCCCGAAGTACAACGGACTGATGATCGACATAAAGCGCTTCGCTGCCGACCAGCGGTTGGAGTCTGCGCCACAGTTCACCACGCGGCCCTGTTGTTTCCAAGACGAAGTAATCTGTCGGGTAATGATTGAGAATGCGATCCAGCCGTGCTCGCCAATCCGGGCCAAGTTGCGGCGCATAATGGCTATCTTCCAACAGCATGGGCGGCATGAAGAAACCGCGGGTGTCCGCATAGCAATGAGCGTCGTTGCCAAGGCGCCAGGTAAGGTAGGCGCCGTAATCCGGCGGAGCGAAGAAATTGCCGTGAAGGCGGTTTTGTTGCAGATATGCTATCGCTCCTGTGGGCCAATCCGGGTCATCTTGTTTTGGCATTTGCCTGGAAATCGGCGGAACGATCGACGCGACCACCAGCATTGCAACCGCAGCTAACGTCCAACTCCATTGAAAGCGCAGCATCGGTGCGTTCCAAAGCCGTTTCCATGCGGAGTCACAACGCAAGGCGGCGGCAACCCACGGCCGGCGGCGATCGGTCAACGCCGCTTGCCTGAACAACGCCACGACATGCGGCAGGCCCAGGGCCAACATGATCAACAGCCAGTCTTGAATGGCACGCGCTGCGGTAATGCCAAGCGCAGCGACACCCAAAAGCAGCATGACTTCCCAGCCGCGGTACTGGCGAAAACGCAAAACGACACTGATCGCTACAATTGCGGCAACCACGAAAACCAGCCCGCTGGTGTATGGCGGCTGCGTAATGGTCGCGGCGAGCGGTTGCATTTCCACGAACACGCGCTGAATCGGGTGACTCAGTTGCGGCTTGAAGGGATAAAGGAACCGCTCGACAGGGTCTGCGCCTATGGTCGTCGCTGCCAGGGCGATGACGCCAATCAATGTCAATCGCTTGAGGGCGGCATTATCCAGCGGTGCGTTGATCTTGAGCCACCGATTGGCCCATTCCCAGCAAATCGCTCCAATGATGAGCGCCTGCCCCGTGATGACAGCGGGGTGACAATTGGCCCACACAAGCATCACCACCGGCAGCCACCAACTCAGCGGCTTGCGGCCGGTGCAGTGATCGTGAAGCCAGCCGGAGACGACGAGCAAGCCGATTGTCGTGCAGAATAAAGCTCGCAAGTTCCAAGCGGGCGCCAACACGGCCACGGCCAGGGTCAACGCCAGGGCGACACTGTGCCAGCGCAGGTTGGCAACACGAAGCCGCCAAACGACCAGGAGCAATGTGGTCACAACCAACAGCGTTTTCAGCAGCTTGAGGCCGCCGTAGCCGAATTTGTCCCATACCAGCCACAATGCTGCCTCGTAGATCCATTCAAAATCCGGCACATCCTGGCCCGCAATGGTGTAAGTGAAATGATCCGGCGGCCGAATGTCGCCGGTTTGAACGATGATCTCGCCGGTGCGGATTTGCCAGGTGTAGTCGAGATCGCCGAAGGTGGAAAAGTAATTGGCAAAAAGCAGGGCGATGATGGCCAAGCTCGTTACGTTGGGCAGCCAGCGGAGCAGAGGCCAGCGCGGCATAGGGAGTCTCCATGGATGTTCAGCGGTGAGCGGACGAAACAAGGGTAGGTCACGGGATGCGATGGAGCAATTGCCGTCAGTCAAGACGTGGGTTGCCGGCAGATGTTTGTTTGTTACAACGGGAGTAGAAGACAAGGTGCATGCCGGTTTTCGCGCCGTAATTGCGTTTGGCATTGGTCGAGGAGAGGGCGATGGAAGCATTCATGGTCAAAGGGGCCCGACGTGGGGAGTATTTGGAGTTCTTTGACCGAAATCCGGCTGATTCGACGAAGCCTGTCGAGGAGTTTTCCGTTCGGATCGTGGACATGAACCTCAGCGCCTCCACTCGAGTGTTCGCCGGCCACAGTGGTTTTAACAGTCATCCGGCTCCTTTTTTCGCTGAGATGTCTCGCCAATGGAAAATTTGGGAAGACGAACTCATTTGGGAATCAATCGAGCACGAGCTTAACCTAGGTGCCACTTACGATCGGTTCGGCCATATTTACCTTTGCGTTGCGCTGAGGTCAGGCATTGGCGAGTGGGAGTGGTCGATCCGCTCTATAGTGACGGTCGAAGCAGGCCAGTTAGAGCGGCTTGCGAGAGACGCCGCGGTGTTTTTTGGCGAACCGTGCTAAACTGCGGATTTGCCTTGTTCAATTGTGGAGGTACTTCCATGCCCACCCGCGTAGGCTATCTCGGCCACGCCTGCCTGCTCATCGAAACCGACGGCCTCAACCTGCTCATCGACCCCTTCCTGACCGGCAACCCCGCTGCCGCGATCAAGGGCGAGCAGGCCGTCGCCGATTTCATCCTCATCTCGCACGGCCACGGCGATCACGTCGGCGACACTATTGCCATCGCCAAACGCACGGGGGCAACGGTCATCGCCAACTACGAAATAGCAGGTTGGCTGCAAAAGCAGGGCCTCACCAAAGTTCACGGCCAGCAGCACGGCGGCGGCCATCATTTTCCGTTTGGCTACTGCAAGCTGACGCTGGCGTTTCACGGCTCAATGCTTCCCGACGGCAGCAATGGCGGCAATCCGTGCGGTTTCCATCTGTTTCTCAAAGACGGAAAGAAGATTTACGATGCCGCCGACACCGGACTGTTCGGCGACATGAAACTGATCGGCGAGGAAGGGATCGACCTGGCGATATTGCCGATTGGCGACAATTATACGATGGGACCGGACGATGCGCTGCGTGCTGTAAAGCTGCTTCAGCCAAAGAAAGTGGTGCCGATTCATTACGATACGTTTCCGCTGATTGCCCAGGATGCCCAGGCGTGGGCCAAACGTGTGCGGAGCGAAACAAAGGCGGAAGCCGTCGTCATCAAACCGGGGGAATGGGTTGCCGTTTAGTCGCGACGCGGAGCGCAGCGCGAATCGTTGTCACCACCCCAAGGTTTTCCGCAACTCTTCCAACCCAACACCCAACGCCCCCTCCTCATTGTCCGCCACGCTGGCGCACGCAATCGGCCGCCCGCTATTGGTTTGCTTAATGGCGCACCCAAACTTTCCGCTCGCCGGCCGCGGCGCCAGTGTGTAGACCGGTTCGCCTCCGAGCATCACGAATCGACTTTTGCCGTCGCTGGCCAACTTCAAATCACCGCCGCGGCGAACCAACCATTCGGGCACCTGGACAGTCATCTTTTCGCTCCTGGCACTTACACCTTGTTCCCACTTCCTGTAACATAGAGATTTTCCTTTCGGACCGGAGGCATGCGCGTGGTTCCTCCCCTGGGATTTCTTGGCGCCGGCAAGATGGCAACCGCCCTGGCCCGCGGCTGGCTTGCGGCCGGTCTGACCAAACCCGACCGCATCATTGCCAGCGATCCAGTGCCTGCCGCCCGCGAAGCATTTCAGCGCGATGTCGGTGGCAACGTGGTTACGGATAATCGCCAGGTGATCCAGGGCAGCGAAGTCGTCTTCTTGGCAGTGAAACCACAGATGCTCACGCCGGTCCTTAAGGAGATCCAACCGATTTTGGGCCCAAAGCACCTCGTGGTATCCTTCGTCGCCGGTGTCACGCTGGCACAACTGACGGTCGGTCTGGGGCCGTCGATCCGCATCATTCGTGTGATGCCCAACACGCCCAGCTTGGTTGGAGCATGTGCCGCTGCCATTTCACCTGGCACTGCCGCCACTTCGGAGGATGCCCAGCTGGTGGAAAAGATGTTCAAAGCCATCGGCGTGGCGTTTCGATTGCCGGAAAAGCTGCTCGATGCCGTGACAGGCCTGAGCGGCAGCGGCCCGGCGTATATCGCTGTAATTATCGAAGCGCTGAGCGATGGCGGCGTTCGCATGGGATTGCCGCGCGACGTGTCCACTGCTTTGGCCGCGCAAACGGTGATGGGCTCCGCCAAGATGGTGCTGGACGCGGATTTGCATCCGGGTTTACTCAAGGACATGGTGGCCAGTCCTGGCGGCACGACGATTGCGGGACTGCACGCTTTGGAACGCGGCGGTTTGCGGGCGGCACTGATGGATGCGGTGGAAGCGGCGACGCGGCGTGCGGAGGAGTTAGGCAAGGAAGCGGGAAAGATGGCTTAATTTGCAGTTGATGGGGGACGGCCTTCCCAGGCCGTCCGGAAACAAGGACGGCCTGGGAAGGCCGTCCCACCAAGAATGACAACATGACCCGTCCCGACGAACAAATCCTGATTCTCGACTTCGGCTCCCAATACGGCCAGCTCATCGGTCGTCGGTTGCGCGAACTCAATGTCTTCTGCCGCATCGTCCGCCATGACATCACGGCGGCCCGCATCGCCGAAATTCGTCCGCTCGGCATCATCTTCTCCGGCGGCCCGGCGAGCGTCTACGAACCCGGCGCACCCACTTGCGACCCCGCGATTTTTGATCTCGACATTCCGATCCTTGGCATCTGTTACGGCATGCAACTCGCCTGCCACACGCTTGGCGGCGAAGTCAAACCCGGCAAAAGCCGTGAGTTCGGCCGGGCCGAATGCAACATCGTCGAAGCCAACGCCCTCTTCTCCGGTGTGCCGACGCAAACCACCGTTTGGATGAGCCACGGCGACCAGGTCAACGCCACCGGCGAAAGTTTTATCCCGCTGGCCTCGACCGAAACGTGCCACGCCGCCGCCGTCAAGCACCGCGACCGACCCTTTTACGGCTTGCAATTTCACCCTGAGGTTAGCCACACGCCCTACGGCTCGCGCATTCTTCGCAACTTTCTTTTCGACATTTGCGGCTGCCACGGCACCTGGCAAATGAAATCGTTCATCGACGACACCGTGGCGGAAATGCGTCGCCGCATCGGCTCGCACCGCGTCATCTGCGGCCTCTCCGGCGGCGTCGATTCCACGGTGACCGCCGCTCTGCTGGTCAAAGCCGTCGGACCCCAGGTCGCCTGCATCTTCGTGGACAACGGTCTCTTGCGGCAAAACGAAAACGAAGCCGTCCGCAAAACATTCCGCGGCAATTTCCAGGCCGATTTGCACGTCGTTGACGCGCGAGCCCGCTTCCTCGACGCCCTCAACGGCATCAGCGACCCGCAAGAAAAACGCCGCATCATCGGCCACGTCTTCATTGACGTTTTCCGCGACGAAGCACTGCACATCGAAAACGCCCACTTTCTTGCTCAAGGCACGCTCTACCCCGACGTGATCGAAAG
>DASRAT010000914.1:0-4146 GCA_035638015.1 Gemmataceae bacterium
CCAAAGTCACGAAGGCGGCAATTGCTGGAGCGGCGCGACAACGGCCTGCTGGCGTAGCAAGCTGGCGGCTGCCCTTTTCGGTGGGTGTCTTGAGCGGTTTGGCGATCATGGGAATTGTCCTGGTTGTGCTTGGATTCGCTGCCTGGCATTTCTGGCCCGCCACGAACTCCAACGCCAACGGCGAACTTGCCGCCGAACTGGAAGCCAAGCGCAAGCAGATCGCGGACGCCCGGAAAAGCGCTGAAGCGGACGCGGCCAACATTGCCCGTCTGCGCGAGCTCCTGGAGGCGACGGAAGCCAAATACCGCGCGGAAATCGCAGAACTGAAAAATGCCGCCAAGAGCCAACTCAAGACGGAAGAGCGTCCCAAGCAAGTAGCGGAAAAGCCGGGGCCAGAGCCAAAGAAACCCGCCGAGGTGGATAGCGCGGCACTGGCAAAAATCAAGGATCAGGTAGCTGAAGCCAAGAAAAAAACGGACAAGGACGCAGCAGCGATACGCCTTTTGCGGAAAGAACTTCAAGCCAAAGGCGTCAAGGAGGAGAAGTATGCCTACATGGACAAGCATGCCCTGGCCGCGCCAGCCCAGGTCGAGCAGTCGCTGGAAAGCCTGGTGGAGTATCTGACGGGTCCAGCACTGGATGACGTCGAACGAGCCAGGGCCATTTATCGCTGGATCGTCGATCGCATCAAGTATGACCCGGAAGCGAAAGCGTTTGACTCGACAACCCCCTCCGATGCAAAAACCGTTCTTGCCCGGCGAATGGCATCTTGCGCCGGATTTGCCAGCCTCTTTGAAGACCTCGGCAAGCGTGCCAATCTCGAAGCGGAAACGATTTTGGGAGATTCGCGCCTCATTAGGAAAGATCAAAATGACTTTGGCGATATGACTCATGCCTGGAATATGGTCAAGTTGAACGGCGAGTGGCGTTTACTTGACGCCACCTGGGGCAGCCACCTCGGCAGCCAAAAAAAAAGGATCGATGCTTATTTTCTGGCGCCGCCAGAGTGCCTTATTTTCAACCATCGCCCCTACGACGCCAAGCACCAGCTTCTCAATCCACCGGTAAGCAATGCGGAATTCCAGCAACTCTCGAAACTGGCTGAAAGCGACTTGATTCGATTTGGGTTGTTTACCAAAGAAACTTTTGCATTGGTCACAAATGACAAAACTGCCATTGAGGGCCTTGAGAAGATTCTGAAGAGTCATCCGCGTGTCTTGGAGATGGGCGTTGCATTCAACGAGCTTTTGGCAACGGCAAAAAAAACCGAGTTCCGTGAGTTTGTTCGGGTTCACGAGGCCGGTGGCGCCAAAGTCACCGTATTGAAGGCGCCACTGCAAAAGCACCTGATTGCCGGGCAAGTTTATAGATTTCAGCTTCGTTCCGACAGCGTTCCCGGCTGCATCGTTTCCAACGCGGGCGAAGGCGTGGTCTTTAACAAAAATGGCGACCTCTATGAATGCGAATTCAAAGCCAAGAAAGGTACTTTGATTGTTGGCGTGGTTAAGACCAAAAAGAGTGACAAAAAAGGCAGTACCAATTACGATGCCGATGTGCTTTTGGAGTACGAAGTGCAGTAGCAATGGACGATGAAGGGGTCGGCCGGTGAGGAGGTCGTCGAGAAAAGCATCCTAGCCTTCCAGTAGAATCAGCCCCCCAATTACGCAGAATGTTTTTCACTACGGTTGCGCTTGCCGCCAGCCGAACGTCTTGTTGGTGTCAGGTTGAACGACATCATTTGCTGAATGGGGCCGTACCAAAACTAATCTGGGTTGCGCTGGCATGCCTGTCAGTGCAGCCATGGTTTCGTGCCCTCAACATGGCAGGCCACTCCGGCTGCACATGTTTTCGCCAAACACAATCCGTACTTCTTTTGAAGTTCATGCCCCTTTTCCGTGGCTGACGTGGGCAACTCCACGTCCCAACTTGGAGCAACGATCATGCGTCGTCTTTGCCCTCGTGCTGGTTTCACGCTTATCGAAATTCTGGTGGTCATGTCGATCATCGCCATCCTGATTGCTTTGCTGCTGCCGGCGGTTCAGGAAGCGCGCGAGGCATCTTACCGCGTCAAATGCACCAGCAACCTCCACAACATTGGCGTGGCTTACCACTCGTATCTTGACAGTGTCAAAGGCAAACCCGCCAATTTCAAAGGCGATGCTTATTGGACCGCCAGGCTCAAGCCTTTCGTGGAGAACCAGGAGGCCATCTTCTTCTGCGTCAACGACGAAGCCTTCGGCGCGCCCGCTGTTGACAACGCCGATACCGGAGTTCTGTCCTTCAAGTTGCGCGTCCACGCCCTTGAACAGCAGAATGCGGCGGTCAGCGAGGGCCTGGTGATCCCGCTGTCCAAGGACGGACTGCGCTGCCGTTTGAGCTCCAAGGTCAAGTCGTCGGTTCCGGGCGGTTATGCCCTGGAAGTCGAAGCCTGGACCAACTGGGACTGGAATGATCTCGTCATTCTCGTGGAGCCGCAAGCCGACGGCTCGACCAAGATCACCGCTGTTGACGCCATTTCCTCACCGTTCGATTTCACCTTGCTGGGCACCAACGGCGAGGAACTCAAGGAACATTTCAACAAAGGCAACTCCTTCACTGTTGCCGCGGCGGACGTGCACAAAACCAGCTACGGGGTCAACAGCAAGGCGGAGTTCTTCAATCTGTCCTCCGACGGCAACAAAGTATTGGTGATCGAGTACAAAAAAGCGGTGATGGCTGCCGGCGGCAGCAATCCCACGGACTATTGGCCGACGCAATACGCTGCTCGCCACCACGGCGTGATGAACATGCTGTTCATGGGAGGCGGTGTGGACACGAAACTGCCGTCGGAAATCGATCCGCGGCTGACAGCGATTTACAAACAATACTGGGCGCCCGATGCGTTAGCTCAATAAACCGACCCGCGGCCTGGCCGTGAACCGCGCCCGTCCCCCGAACTTTACTTTTACAAGCGATGTCAAAATGAAGACTAACCTGCCCCTGGTGTTGGCCATCATCCTCTGTGCCACGGCCGTTGCCGGCTGCTCGGATCCCAATCGCGTGGGTCGGTCGGACGATCTATCCAACGCTGCGTTGAATGCCGCGACGCCGGAAGAAAAGGAGAAGGCCGCCGCGGACCTTGCCCGCAGCAACGCGGCGGATGCACCCGAGGCCCTGTATCAACTTTTGGAAAGCAGCAAGGACGCGGACGTTTTGAGTCAGGCCATGGAAGGCATCAGCTTCAAGAAGGATCGGGACCTGCATCTCAAGAGCTTGCCTCGGCTGTTGCGGATCGTGCAGGACGAAAAAGGCACGCTGGATACGGACGATGCAATGAAAATCAAACAAGTGCGCGGCCGGGCCCATTGGGCCATCACCATTATCGTGGGCGCCAGCTTTAACTGGGATGTGGAAAAAGAGCAAACGCCGGAAGAAGTGGCAAAACTCAATACCACGGTGAGCTTCGCGCAGGGATTTATGCGCAACCCGCCGCCAGCCTCACTTTACAACAAATAATAATAGTGGGCCGCGTGGTGCAATGAAAATGGAGTGATTGTACTAATCGCACAAGGGTGGCCACTGGTTGTCCATGCCTTCGCGCTCAATCTGCTTGATCTGGTTTTCGGTGATGCCGAAGCGCTGCACCAGTGTCCTTCGCGATTGAGCCACGTCCATGTCGTGATCTTGCGCGTCTACAAGGGCGAAGAAAACCTCCTTGCGGCGGTCTTCCGACATTTGTTCCTGGCCTCGTTCCTGACTCATCGCACTCCCCTCCAAATGGAAACCACCACTCATGGACAGTGGAATGTTACACTCCACCGGCGGGGACCGGCAAGGTCAACTTTGCAGGTTTGGAGTTGAAAGGTGCACGAAACGGTTGGCCAACGCGTTCGCAACTGTGTGGAAATCAACGCTCGTTTGCCAATCGGCTGTTCAGCTGGAAGCGAAGCGATGGCCACGATGGAGCGTTGGTTCGCTTGGGGCTCAACAGGACTACTGAAGGCTGCGCAGGCAATGCTGGCCGTAACCCCTCACCCCCAACCCCTCTCCCGCAACGGGGAGGAGGGGAGTATCTTTGGCCGCGCAGTTGTCAGTAGGGACGCCGACAATCTAGTTGGACACCGCTCACTGGCTCACCCGTTTTTTTGGTTTTCCTCTTGCGTTGTG
>DASRAT010000915.1:0-11972 GCA_035638015.1 Gemmataceae bacterium
TGCAAGGAAAATATGAACTGACACCGAATTTTTGCAAAAACAACCGCGTTTTTATTGGCTTCTTCATGAGTCATGTCCATTCGCACGGCCAACCGGGATTATGGTTGATCGGCTTCTTATTTTGGAGCAATTGGTTTGACGGTCAACGGTTCTGTCAGCGTTACTGCGCGGCCGACCCAAAGCCAATTTCCAGCCTGCGCCTTTGGTTCTTGCTGCAATTTGTTCTCGTAAATCAGCCCGACCTGGTAATCCCCGGGCGGCACCATTGATTCGGTAGGCCGCCCCGAAACCCCCCACGAGTCAGACAGCTCAACCGAGTCACCAGGCATTCCCAGAACCCTGTAGGTGCCAAAGTCCATATCAAAGCTACCCTTTGGCCACAGGTTTGGTGAAGATAAAGGCGCGTTGGATGTTCCCGAGCCAGGCCCTTTTTTTGGCGACATTTTTCGCGCTTTTTCAGCCAAATTCTTACCTTTCGCATCTAAAAATACCGGTTTCACGGCCCCTCGGGCGTAGATTTGATAAGGCATAGCCGCGGTGTTGGTGATTTTAAGGCTAAAGCTGATTCGCACGTAGTCTGCAGTCGCCGACCCAACCTCCATCTTGAATTGGAATTCCATTCCGTTTTCAATGGTTGGCAGCCGGTGTTTCGTCCTGATGGTTTTTTCAATCAAGGCCGCACGCTCGCGGGCCTCCGGCGACGAGCCCTTTTTTGCGGCTTCGCGCAAGGCGTCCAGCGCCGGCAAACCGATTTCGGTTAGCTGCGTCGTGGCCTTTTCGCGGACCTTGAAATTATCGCTGTCAAGCTCGGAAATGAGTTTTTTGATGTCTGCCAGAACCTGGCCATCTTTGGCTGCTTTTTTTTCTTGGAGGTCCGGGCTAGCGATTAGCCACTCGGCTCCGCCCGCCGCGATTCTTGTCACTGTACCGCTGGGTGGCAAAGTGTCTGCGCTGCCAGCGCCGGCGATCAGTGCTAGCCCTGTTGCGAAAAACAACGACCCTGCGGCAGTTTTGCGTAGATTATTGCTAAACATGATGCACTCCGCCTCGTGAATGCAAGATCGGCCATCAAAACCGCGCGACGAAGCCCAAAGCTAATGTCGGAGCCAACCACCGAAACCTCGACCATGCAACCAACCGCAAGGCAAAGGGCGAGAATGTCTTGACGCATCGCCTTGCAAGCAAGGCGCGAATAGGTATGACCCTGGCAAGCTAGCACCGCCTGGCGTGGTTGCCAATCGAAAAGCAAACCGCATTCATCATCCCTTCATCAATCAGCCCGGCCGTTTTCGCATTGTTGCCCTGCGTTGGTGTCACGATTCTCCGCCAATCGCCGCGATCATTCAATACTAGAAGGGGAGAAAACGGGACGCAGCTCATATCACAGCAGACGATTCCTGCATGCCCGCAAGGCCCGGCATGTTCCGCCGCGAAACATGCTCCCTCTTCTGTCCAACTTTCACCCCACGCTTCCCTTGGCGCATCGCATTCCCTGTGCTATCGTTCCTGTTAGGACCGTTTCTTTCGATTTGAAGATCCCTCTTCGTCTCAATCGTCCCTTCAAAACGCGTCTTCCCGTCCCTCGGTGCGGCAACTGCTGTGGCTGTGCGTTTGAGCGTCGGCCCGGCTGGTTCAACACTTTTGGCCCCCACCCAACCCTCCCCCAGTGTTAGGGAGAGGGCAAGTTAAAGCAAAGGAAAGCCGTCATGGCGTTATTTCGTTCCCGCTTGAAAAACGCGGCTCGCAGGACGTTGCTGAATCTCGAGTACCTTGAGGATCGCACCGTCCCCACGCTGCTGGGACAGCAGCTCTTCCCCAGCGACAATCCCTGGAACCAGCAGATCACCAACGCCCCAGTCGCCAGCAACTCCGCGGCCATCATGAACAACATCGTCACCACTTACGGCAACGGCCGGCTGCACCCCGATTACGGCCAGGATTATCTCAACAGCAACGACCTCTACGGCATTCCTTACAACGTCGTCCACGGCAACAGCGTGCCCAAGGTGCAGGTGGTCATTGACGGCTATCCCGGGGAGAGCGACCTCCAGAATGCCCCGATCATTTCCGGCGTGGTGATCGAAGGGGATTTGCAGAACGGACCAAAGGTCGGCGTCGACAATCGCGGCGACTCACACCTCATCGTCTGGGATCAGGACAACAACATCGACTATGAATTTTACCGGGCGTCGCGGCCGAGCGAAAATACCGACGGCAAATGGCACGCCGATCAGGAAACCATCTGGGACATGAAGGCCAACACCTTCCGGACAATCGGCTGGACTTCCGCCGACGCCGCCGGGCTGGCGATTTTGCCTGGCCTGGTGCGGCCGGACGAGGGATTGCCTGCCAATCAGGGCGGACAGGGCTCGATCAATCACGCGATTCGCTTCACGCTGCAAAACAGCGTCATTCTCAACCAATTCCTCTATCCGGCGTCACACGTCGCCAACGCGGGCAACAACAATCCCGCCGTTCAGCCGCCCATGGGCGCACGCTTCCGCCTCAAGGCCAGCGTGGACATCTCGCAATTCGGCCCGGAAGCTCGCATCGTCGCGCAGGCAATGAAAGACTACGGCATGATCGTGGCCGACAACGGCAGCAACTTCTACTTCTCTGGCGCCAGCTATGCCGTGAATGCCAATAACCAGTACAGCAGCACCTGGGACGATAACGACATTCAGGATTCCCTGCACGGACTCAAGGCATTGCATTACAGCGATTTCGAGGTGGTCGATTTGACGCCGATCGTCACCGGGCTGAGCGCCACCTCGGGCGCTGCTGGCGACACCATCACCGTGACCGGCCAGAATTTTTCCGGCGCTGCCGGGCGGCTTACGGTAACCTTCGGTGCAGTCGCTTCACCGTCGGTGACGTACGTGGATGATGCTCATTTGCAGGTGCGCGTCCCGAGCGGAACGGGAACGGTGGACGTGCGCGTGCAATCCGGCGTGACCACCGCGGCCAATTCACAAAACATCAAGAACACGATCTTCGGCTACGGCATATCCCCGACATCGACGGCCGACCGCTTCACCTTCGGCGCTACGGTGAATCAACCCCCGACCGTCGCCTCCAATGTAACGGTATCGGCCAATCCCATCGTCGGATCGCCAACTACCTTGAACGTGCTGGGAGCTGACGACGGCGGCGCTTCTAACTTGACTTACACCTGGACCGTCTCCGGCCCGGCCGCGGTCACATTCACCGCCAACGGCACCAACGCCGCCCGCAATACAACTGCTTCCTTCACCCAATCCGGAATCTATTACTTCACCGTGACGATCCGCGACGCCGCCGGCCTCAGCGTCGCCACTGGCGCCATTGTCACTGTGGCTAGTTCGACGAATCAGGCACCAACCATAGCCTCCAATGTGACGGTATCAGCCAATCCAGTTGTCGGAACGCCGACCAGCTTGAGCGTGCTGGGCGCCGACGACGGCGGCGCGGCCAATCTGACCTACACCTGGACCGTCTCCGGCCCGGCCGCGGTCACCTTCTCCGCCAACGGCACCAATGCCGCCCGCAACACAACTGCTTCCTTCACCCAGTCTGGAACATATTACATCACTGTGACAATTCGCGACGCCGCCGGCCTCAGTGTCGCCACCGGCGCCATTGTCACCGTGGCTGCTTCCACCAGCAATCAACCACCGACCATCGCCTCGAACGTGTCGGTATCCGCCAATCCGATTGTCGGAACGCCGACCACCCTGAGCGTGCTGGGCGCCGACGACGGCGGCGCGACCAATCTGACCTACACCTGGACCGTCTCCGGCCCAGCCGCGGTCACCTTCTCCGCCAACGGCGCCAACGCCGCCCGCAACACGACAGCTACCTTCACGCAAGCGGGAACATATTACATTACCGTGACAATTCGCGACGCCGCCGGCCTCAGTGTCGCCACCGGCGCCATTGTCACCGTGGCTACTTCCACCAGCAATCAAGCACCTACCATCGCCTCCAACGTCACGGTGTCGCAGAACCCCGTCACTGCAAATACCACCATCTTGAACGTGCTGGGCGCCGACGACGGCGGCGCGGCCAACTTGACTTACACCTGGACGATCTCCGGTCCGGCCGCGGTCACCCTCTCCGCCAACGGCACCAACGCCGCCCGCACCACAACCGCCACCTTCACGCAATCCGGAATCTACTACTTCACGGTGACGATCCGCGACGTGGCCGGTCTGGGTGTCGCCACCGGCGCCATTATCACCGTAAATTAAAATTGGGCACGAGCACCACTGCCAACTTCTGTGGTATCGGCGCCGTGGACAGCATAAACCGCAAGCGCCATTTGAATGAGGCGATGCAGCAAGCAAGCGGTGCGGCCAGGCCGCCAATTGAGAAGTGAAAAGGCCCGGCGAATCATGACCGGGACACTAGCCGCGTCAGCCCGAAATCCGCTGCGACCTGGTGCCGAGCCGATGGGCCAGACAAGTATAGCTCACAAGGGCACGGACTGGCATAACATCGCAGCCAGCAACCTCTTCAACTCCCCCCAAGCGCGCTCGGCAGCCACAATTGCTTCCGATTATTGGTAATTCGCGGGTCCACTTCATCCTGGCGCATCGAATGCACGCTGCCGCCCTTGGTTACGAAATTCAAGATGCCGCTGTGCCGGGCCTGATATTGGCCAGGCCAGTAATCGGTCGATGTGTCCAGCGCCAGGTCGGCCACGATCTTCTTGTATTCGACAAAGAGCACGCGATTGCTGTCGGCCGTGCTGTCGAAGTATTGGGCCGCGGAGTTGACGCCGTAGCTGCTGATGCTGTAAAGGCTGGTGGTGGTCGTGGTGATGACGGTTGTCGTGGCCGTGACTTCGTCAAGCCTGCCGGGGATGATGTATTCCTGGTTGGGCCCTGGCTCGAAATCGGTCACCAGCAATTCGCTATTGGGTCCGAGCAAGTCATAAATGTGGGCGCCGCCCACGTCCGCTTCCTTGTGGGTCGCGACGATGCGCCAACCGCCATCCGGCATGGGCTGATACAGGATCAGGATGTCATTGTCAAAATTACCGGTTTCACGGTGGTCGTCATCGACGCCGATGTAAAAGCTGCCGTCGGTGGGCCCGGGCGTCGGATCGAGCCGGGACATCAAGCTGTCCTTGACAAGGTTGATTTCAAAAGGGTCCCTACCGCCCTTGTACGCCTTCACTTTGAGGGCCGGAAACGGGCTGCGGATCATCGGCTCGTCGCCGCCTATGACGGTTTCCTCGGTGGTAATAAGTACCGTCGGCTCCCTGGCGTCGTTGAGGCAAAACAGCACGCCGTCGTTGTTTTCAATGTAGTTTTTCACCCTGCTTACCCAGGCAATATCGCCTTTGAAAGTGCTGGTCCGGCCCTTGTTGGCGTCAAGGTAGACGTTGTAGGCCAGCCCCAGTTGCTTGAGGTTGCTGACGCAGCGTGTGCGATGGGCCGCCTCCCGCGCCTGCTGAACAGCGGGCAGCAACAGGGCGATCAGAATCGCCAGGATCGACATCACCACCAGGATCTCGATCAACGTAAAGGCCCCGCGAAATGGAGAGCATTTCATGTCGGGCTCCTCTTTGAGATGGGGAAAGATGAGGAGGATTATAATCTAGCGCGGACAGGAGGGAAAGAAAAGAATGGGAAGAGTTTGGGAGTCGGCGCGTGAATCACAGTTTTCAGTTCGAAGGCGCCCGCACTTCCCCGGAAATGTGAAACTTTACGCGCTCCGAAGGCTCGCGGCCCATATTGATCTGACTCTCCAATGCTTGCAGCTCCAGCGTCGCCGCTTTGATGACCTCGATGGGCAACTGCCGGTCCGCGCGCAGGCTGATGCTAACTTTTTCCTTGACCTTCTCCAGTTCCTTTTTGAGGCGCGCCGTCACATGCGTCATCGCCGGCCCGGGCTGTTCCATTTCCTTGTCGTCCTTGCCCAGGGCATAGCGCACATTGCCGCTTTCCTTGTCCTTGTCGATGGCCACAAAAAACGTGCCTTCGCGAATCGACGTCAATTGATGCTCGGCCGGCGGCGTGTCGATTGGCGCAAACATCCCCGATTGCACCGCGGCCGTCATCATGAAGAAGATCAGCAGCACCAGTGCAATGTCGATCAGCGGAATCATATCCGGATCGTCTTCTTCACCTTCGCCAGAACGCCGCCAGGTGAACTCGGCTTCCACCGGCTCCAGGGCCTCGGCCTTGTCGTCAATCCCCTCCGGCTCGGGCTTTGGCAAATAGGGGGCCAAGGCGCGAATGCTGGAGATCTTGAACCAGTCATTCGTGCCCGCAGGACGCACACAATCGTCGGCGAGCAACCGGCCTTGTTGGAGCCAATTGGCCACCGTCTCGAAAGGCACGCTGCGATAGGCAGTGTTCGTCTCGACGATCCAGATGTCCAGGAGTCGGCGGTTATCGGCCATGGCCAGAGGTCGGAAGTCAGAGGTCGGAAGTCAGAAGTCAACGCCGCATTGTTGCAGGCGTCACTGCGGCGGAACTGGGTGCGGCGGCTGCCGGTGTTTTGGCGGCTTGCACCATGAGGAGCAACTTTTGCGCGACGCTTTTCATTTTCAGCTCGAAGCCATGGTTCCATGCCTTGAACAGCACGTGGGCGAACACCAGTGGAATGGCCGTCACCAAACCCAGCGCGGTGGCGAACAGCGCCAAACCAATGTCCTTGCCGCGGTTGCCCAGCTCCGAGCCGCTTTTCATGTTGGTCAATTCGGAAAAGGTGCCGATCATGCTGATGACCGTTCCCAACAGCCCCACCATCGTGGCGATCTTGGCAATGGCCAAGATCATCGGCAACAGGAAGTTGAGCATCGGCAGGATTTCCAGCTCCACGACGTTCACCATCGCCCGCCGCATGGCCGCCAGCCCCAGGCGCGACGTTTCCAGGCCGGCGACACAAAGTTTGCGTGGAATCAACCCAGGTTGCGTTTCGCAATAATGGATTGCCGCCTCGACACCGTCTTTGGCCAGCTTGTCCTGAAGCTGAGGCAAAAACACATTGATATTGGTGCGTGCGGACATGTTGAGCAAAAACCGCCACAGCACCAGGGCGAACGCCACCAGCGACATCGCGAACATGGGGATGGCGAAATACCAGTGGTTGACAATGAATTCCCTGAAAACTTGCATGGACAGTACCCGAGCTGTTGGATGGGTTTGCGTGAAGCGTTACTTCCTTTGTACATCGCGGCGCGATTCTTGGCGAGCCGAGCGGCTTAAGCCGCCGGGTTCCGCGCGTTACCCGGCAGCTTACGCTGATCGGCTCCCCAAGAAATCGCAGCGCAAGTCCCTTGTCTTCCCGCGTCTATTCACTGTAAGCTAATAATACGAGAGCCGGCTCACACAAGCGTTCCCGCAACGAGGTGCAAACATGACTACTTTCCGCCCAGGCTGGTTTTGTGGCGGCGTTTTGGCATTGGCCCTGACAGCATGGTTCGCCAGCGCCACAACAGCATCGGCGCAGTCAACGCGGTTGCAACAGACTCAAAAAAGCACCAACAAGAGCACCCCAAAAAAGGATCTCGGCAATCCCGCGGCCAAGCCACCTGCCGTCATTGTTAACCCCAGACCACCGGTAACTAACGGCGGCACCGTGCAAAACATCAGCGGCCTGGCTCGCATTTCTTATGCTCCGCCAAACACCTGGGCGATTTACACGGTGTCCGGCGCTGGCGCTTTCAATCCTTACAACAACGTGCCCCCGGCCTTCATTCCTGGGCTTTACGCCAACCCCTATTTGAACCCCTATGCCAACATTTACAACCAACCGCAATCGATTTACCCCAACCCCTACTTGACGCCCAATTCGCCTGTGAACCCCTTGGCTTATAATCAGTATCCGCCGCTGCCGTATTACAACACGCTGTATAGCAATTACGCTCCCAATCCGCTCATCAACGTCAACCCGGCATTCATGCCTTTTAACCCATACAATCCCTATAGCCAGACACAAACCAATCCGTTTTTGAACTACACGCCGCCGTTGTTTCCGGGTTTTGACGGCCTTGGCGGCTCGTTCGGCGGCGGATTGCTGTATCGTGGCGTAGGTTATTGAGGCTGGGCTTGACAAGCGGCCTGGGCCTAATTATCTAAACTAACAAGCCCTCCGGATCACCTTGGTTCCCGGAACCGATAAGTCGGCCAGGAACACGGCGATGCGGAGGGTGTGTCGTCTTTTTGTGACCTTGGAAAACTCTCTTTGGGAGACCCCATGCCCTTACGGATGCGCGTGCACGACCGCGAACCCATTGGCGCGGCCCTTCGTCGGTTCAAGAAATTGTTGGAACGCAGCGGCTTACAAAAAGAGCTGCGCAAACGGAAGCATTACGAGAAGCCGTGCGAGATTCGCCGGCGGGCCATGTTGCGAAAGCAGAGCGCCATCCGCAAGGCGAGAATGCAAGCTGGACCGTTGGGCAGCCAGACGTAAGACCCGTGGCCGGGCCAGGCGGTTGCCACATTGGGCAAGATATGTGTGATGCGCGAAGATCCAGGCGGCCGAGGCCGCGTTTTTTCTTGGAAATATGCAGGATTTTCCGCAACCGCTTGTCGTTCACGGCTGTTACGACCATATTGGCTACCAGCGGCGGCCAGAGCCGTTTGCTGCTCAACTTCGCCGCAGCCGCTGCGGCAATGTCTTCCATTTGCCGAAAAAGACGGCCTTTTTGCAATTTCTGCCCATGGGCTAAAGGCCAGCTCCCACCCTTCCAACAGGCTGTATGTGCCCGCCTGCTGGCTTGGTTTTTTGCTGTCCATGTCTCCTATCCGCTCCGTATACTTTGCCGTTGACGATCAAAACCGCGCCCCGCGCCGTGCCACACGCACGGGTGAATTATGACGACACGTCTGAGCCCTGAGGATCCCGATTTGCGGGTCCGCTTCTACCGCCTCTACCGCGAGTTCTTCCGCAAAGCCGAACGCAAACGCCGTTGGTCGGTGGACACCGACATTCCCTGGGACCAAACCAATCGTCATTTGCCGCCGGAATACGCCGATGTCGTCGAGTCGTTTTGCGCCGTCGAGTTGTTTCTGCCCGATTACATCTCCAAGGCCTTGCCGATGATCCGCGGCAATCGCGGCTGGTCGTGGTTTCACGCCAATTGGGGCTACGAGGAATCGAAGCATTCGCTGGCACTCAGCGATTGGCTCGTCCGCTCCGGTCACCGCACCGAGGAGCAGATGGCCGACCTGGAAAGCCAGCTGTCGCAAGGCGAATGGGACCTGCCGCACGATAGTTCAACGGGCATGCTCATTTACGCCATGACCCAGGAACTGGCAACGTGGCTGCATTACCGCAATCTGCGCACCAAATTGCTGGAACGCGGCGACCTGGCCTTGACCACATTGCTGCAATACATCGCCGTCGATGAGCGGGCCCATCACGCTTTTTACCGCGAGATCGTCCAGGTCTTCCTGGAGATCGACCGCAAGGAAACTATCGAGCAATTGCGGCGCGTGCTGTTGGGCTTCAGCATGCCGGCGGTGCATATGTTGGCGGAGAGCCGTCAACGCGTGGCCAAAATCAAGAGTCTAGGCATCTTCGACGAAGACATGTTTCTGCACGACATTTATCAGCCGATTCTGCAAATGCTGGGAGTGGCGCCCAAGGAACTACGCAAGTTCACCCGCAAAGTGGAACTTGCAGTGTAGTCGGAGAATGACGAACAAAAAAAAAGCCAAGAAGCTCACGCGCTGGCCGCGTGAGCTTCTTGGCTTTTACATATCGTATAGCGGCGAAGCCGCAACGTAGGACGGCCTTCCCAGGCCGTCCCGCCGTTAGTTCCCGCTTTTCGGCACGATCACTGGCTGAACACCGCTGACACCCACGACGCTTGCTCGTGGTTCCGTCATGTCCAGCATGATGGCGTTGGGCGAATCGCTGCGGGCCAGGTTGCCCGCCATATCCGCGACTTCCAGTCGGACAAAGAACTGCGAGCCTGCGTCACGCGGAAAAGCCCAGCGATAGAGCCCGTCATTTTTCAGGTTCCGCGCCATGGGCTGCCACGGACCTTCGCGCCGCGTGGCATAGAAGAGATTGATGGGGTCCGTGCCAAGATTTTTGTCGCTCACGGACCAGCGTATGTCGATGGTGCCGCCGTTGCTCGTCGGCTCCACCTCCTTGAGGTGCACGAGAGGTGCGGCCGTGTCCACTTCGATCCACAGTTGTGGCTGCTCGCCGGGCACGGGTGGTTTGCCGCCGAAGCCGTTGCCATTGGTCACGATCACGCGCACACCATAAAGGCCGTCACCTGGCAAATCGAACTCCGCCGGAGTCCGGCGGTCCGCGTCTTCGCAGAGTCGCTTCCAGTTCACGCCCTGGTCGCCGGTCATCCACACTTCGACCTTGCCGACACCGCTGGGGCCGACTTGATCGATGCGATAATCCAAAGATGCCCGAGTTGTGTTGATCAGTTGACGCTGCAGCGTGCCAGCCGGCGGATTGCTGGCAACCGAGACTGGCTGCACGATCTTCGTTTCGGCAGGTTGCAGATTGGTCTGCACTTGCGGAATGGCGACGATTTTGGTTTCAGGCGGTTGCACAATGGTCTGGACCGGCGGATTGGCCACGCCTTTGGGTTCCACAGGTAGCACATTCGTTGGAGTTTGGTTGGCAGCGCTTTGCACAACACCGGCTCCGATGGTGTTCGGCGACGTACCTGCCGCCTGCTGCACGTTGGTCGTGTTGGATTGCACCTGGGTATTGGTCTGCACGATGGCCGCCGGTTGCGGCGTGGGCATTAGCTTGGCCACGAGTTCCTGGAGATTAACATTGCGTGCCCCCAGATTGCCGGCCAGGTCCTTGGCGCTCACCCGCAGGGGGTTGGCAAAGATCTCGGCATTGGGCGCCCGGAAGGTGCCGGGCTGGGCCACCACCGGTTCCAGGAAATGGGGCGATTGGTCAGGCCCCTGGTAGACGATGCGAAGCGACTGGTAGTCGGGATTGGCGTCATTGACAACACAGCGGACCAACAGATCGCCGTTGGCCGCCTTGATCGGCTGAACGTCGAACGTTGGCAATTGCGTATCGACGACCACCATCAACACTTCGCTGCCCGACAAACGGTTCAAATCCGGCGGCAGTTGCTCGCCTTTGTTATTGACGGTGACCAGGGTAAACCAATACTCGCCATCGGCCGGCGTCTTGTATTTGAAGGCCGGCTGCCACGGCGCCGCCACTTGTTGCTTCTGCCATTCGCCCCCGGCGGGCTTGACGAACAGTTGCACTTCGCGAGTGCTGCCCCGCGCCGCCTGGTCAATTTTGATAGGCAGGTCAAAGACCCGGTCATTGGTGTAATATTTGCCCGCGACCGGTTCCACCGACCCCGTCTGGGCCACGGTGAAGCCGCAGTTAAAAAATGCAGGCGCCAGCGCCAACAGGCCGATGGTCCGCCGCAGCCAATTGGACAAAGCCAGATAATTGAGCATGGCCCCTTCCCCCGTTCCAGCAGCCGGCACGCTTGCACACGTCCCCCGGCTCGGCCCCTGCGTGACAATTACGCGGAGCGAAGCCTCGGCGCGAAGCGCGGCCTGGCCAGGAATGATGTTCCGATTCGAGGGCGGGACAATAGCGGCGACAAAGTAACGTGTCAATACCGATTTCAGGGTGGATTGAGCTAACGAGCGGCGGGGTTTATCCCCGCCGAGGCAAGCCCATGTCAAACTCGGCTGCACAACGTATAACTACGTTATTGTCGTTATGCTCCCCCGGGGACAGGCTTGCGCCGTCCCCATCTCACTGGAGGTTTCTCCATGCTTCGCCAAGCACTGTTAGGATTGGCCGTGTTGTTGGCAGGCGCTGGCGCGCCAGCCTATGCCCAGGAAGTCAAACTGCAATTGAAATTCAAGGAAGGCGAAACCTTCTGGGTCGAGGACGTGGTCACCTCCAAGACAAACATCTCCCTGTCCGGCATACCCGTGGACAAAACCGAACAGAAAATCACCCAGGTCACCAGTTACACCGTCAAAAAAGTGACCGCCGAAAGTGTCCTGATGGAA
>DASRAT010000916.1:0-5611 GCA_035638015.1 Gemmataceae bacterium
TCGACCATTTGCAGGCGGCTCGCCAAAACTTTGCGGTTGTCCTCGGCGTTGGCCAGATGCTGCGTCATCAAGGAGATTTGTTCGTTCGGCGACAAGACGCGCGGCGTCGGCAGCTGCGTCGGCTGGTCCAGCAGCGGTTGCATGCCGTTCTGCTGGTTTGGAGGCATGCCATGCCAGTTGGACGCGGCGTCCACGGGGCGGGGCGGTTGGTCGCCGCTGCGCCACATTGGCAAATTGCAGCCGCAAACGAAAAGCGACAACAGCAGCAGCGCCCATCGTCTACAGGTTTTGTGATTGGTTATCATGACAACGCCCACAAAAGGTCATTGCTCATAAACGCAGCGCAATCGAATGCGCTTGCCGCAGCCGCAAACCACGTCAATCGCTCGCAGCACGTCGCCCTCGCGGACCATCTCCACGCGCGGCTGACCGGCCGGAGGGCTCGATCCCGGCGCGCTAACCCGCGCGGCTTCATCGCTGACGCGGATCAGCCGGCCTGGAATGACGGCCTTGAGTATTTCTTCCGTGTTTGACATGGCTCATGCTCCTTTGGACCGCATTTGCTCGCCCAGCGCAAACAATCCCGCATCCAGCAGCCTCGACACCCGGGATTCCGACAGCCCGATCAACTCGCCGATTTCCTTGAGCCGCAGATTTTCCAGATAATACAGTGTCACGATCATCCGCGTCCGCTCTGGCAGCCCTGCAATCGCCTGGGCCAAAAGCTGCCGCAGTTCCGACTGCTCAGCACGGCGGCCCGGCTGATCCCGGTCGTCCGCCGGTTCGTGGTTTGCCACTTTGCCCAGCTTGTCCAGCGACACCGTGCGGGCCAGTCGCATCGACGCCAGGCAATCGGTGATCTGATCTTCGCTCAGCCCCGTGGCGGCGGCGAGCGCCTCGACCGTCACCGGCGCCGGCAAATGCTGATAAGCCCGGCGAACACTGGCCACATGCTCTAGCGCTTGCTGGGACAGGCAGCTATTGCGGCGCATCTCGTCGACCACGGCCCCGCGGATCCGGGGATAGGCGTAAGTCTCGAATTTCACGCCCCGCTCCGGATCGTAGCGATTAGCCGCTTCCACCAGGCCCAAGACGCCGGCCGACTCCAGGTTTTCCGCATCGACGCCTGAGGGCAGTCGGCCCACCAGCCTGCCGATGGCGTGTTTCACCAGCGGCAGGTGGGCCAGAATCAACTGGTCGCGCCGTGTCTTGGCGGCTTGCTTCTGATAAGTTTGAGTACCACTCTGCATGGGGGCCTCAAGCCAGGTCTTCCAGTTTCAAAAGCGCCGCCGGTTCCAGGAGCAAATCGGCCGGCACTTCCTGATAAGCGATCACCGCCAGGTCGGCAAGCGAACGGCTCAGCATTTGCCGCATTGGACGCCGCAACATCGTGTCGCACAACAAGGCAACATCCACGGACCGACTCGCCGCCTTGCGCCACTCGTTGGCCAGCTTGGTCAAGAACTTCTCCAACCTTGCCGGATCGAGTGTCAATTGTTTTTCATGCAGATTGCGGCGGCATTCCATTTCCAGCCGAGGATCGAGCACCACGGCGTGCAATCGTCCCTGAGCGTCCCGGAAACGATCGCAAATCGCCCTGCCCAAGTCCATGCGCACGCGCTCTGTCAAATCTGTGGGATCCTTGATTATTGGCACATGGTGCGAAAGGCTTTCCAGAATCCGCGTCAAGTTGGAGATCGGGACGCGCTCTTCGAGCAACAGGCTCAGCACGCGGTGCAGCGTTCCCATGGTCACTGCGGCCGGAATGAGATCATCCACCAAGCTCGGCGATGTCTCGCGGACTTTGTCTACCAATTGCTTCAAATCTTCACGGCCCAGTAACTCCGGCGCGTGTCGCCGCAGCGATTCACCCAGATGCGTGATGACTACTCCCGAGGCGTCTACCACGGTGTAACCCGCCATCTCGGCGCGCTGGCGGTCGCCTTCGGCGATCCAGGTGGCGGCCAGACCAAAAGCCGGATCGCGCACGGCCTCTCCCGTCAGATTCAATCGCGTGCCGCCCGGATCGATGGCCAGCCACGAGCCTGGGCGGATGCCGCCACGAGCCACTTCGCGGCCGCCAATCAAAATACGGTAAGCTTCAGGTTCCAATTGCAGATTGTCGCGCACGCGAATGGGCGGCACCCATAAGCCGTTTTGTTTGCCCATGTCGCGTCGCAAGCCGCTGATGCGGTCCAGCAATCCCGACCCCCGTTTCGGATCGACCATCGGAATCAACTTGGCGCCTATTTCCAGGCATGCCCTGTCAATCTGAAGGAACTCCTCCATCGGGCTTTCCACCGCGGCCTTGGGTGCTGCCGACTTATCCGGACTTGGTTCCAAGGCCTTCGCTTTGGCCGCTTGCGTGACCCGCCGCCCTGCGTACCACAATCCGCCCGCCAACAGCAAAAAGGGAATCTTGGGCAATCCGGGCGTGAGAGCCAACACCGCCAATAGGCACGCGGCCGTCATCAGCACCTTGGGATTAGCGGCCACCTGCGAAGAGATTTCCTGCCCCACGCTGGTTTGCGACGTCGCCTTGGTCACCAAGATGCCTGCCGCCGTTGCGATGATCAGCGCTGGAATCTGGGACACCAAACCGTCGCCCACGCTCAAGACCGCGTAAGTTCGCAAGGCTGTCGAAACTTCCATTCCCCGCGTTAAACCGAGAATAATGCCGCCAACCAAGTTTACCGCCGTGATGATCAAACCCGCGATGGCGTCGCCGCGCACAAACTTGCTGGCACCGTCCATCGCCCCGTGAAATTCCGTTTCGTGAAGCAGTTCTTGACGCCGGCGGCGGGCCTCGGTTTCATGAATGGCGCCGGAGTTCAACTCGGCATCAATGGCCATCTGTTTACCAGGCAAGGCATCCAGGGTGAACCTGGCCGCCACTTCCGCGATGCGGCCGGCGCCTTTGGTGATGACCACGAACTGAATGATGACCAGAATCAAAAACACCACCAGGCCAACCACCAAATTGCCGCCGACGACAACATTGCCAAACGCCGCCACAATCATGCCGGCCTGGCCATTGAGCAGGATTTGCCGGGTCGTCGCCACGTTGAGAGAAAGACGCAGCAGCGTCATCAGCAAAAGCAACGTCGGAAACACCGAGAAATCAAGCGGCTTGGTCGCGGCCAAGGTCACCAAAAGCAACAAAATCGTCATGGCCAAGTTCAGGGCCAGCAGCAGGTCCAAAATCATCGGCGGCAATGGCACCAACAAAACAACGAGCACGCCCAGCAGCGCCAACGACAAGATCGCCTCGGCTCGCGCTGCGAGCGAGTTCACAGGACTCAGTGGTGCCGCCGTTGTTTGCGCCATGGAAACAAACCGTCTCCCCTGCTAAGCCGCAAGCGGCCGATTAGCCCGCTCGCAACTTGTACACATACGCCAAAACCTCCGCGACCACGTGATACAGCGCGATCGGTATCTCTTGCCCCACCTTGACCGCCTTGAAAAGCGCTTGTGCCACCGGTTTTCGTTCCAGCACGGGCACACCGTGCTTGCGGGCCGCGGCCACGATCTTGGCCGCCACAAAATCTGCCCCTTTGGCAATGACTTTCGGCGCCGCACCTTCGCCCTTGTCGTAACGCAGCGCCACGGCCAGGTGGGTCGGGTTGGTGACGACCACCGTGGCCTTGGGCACATCCAGTATCATTCGTTTCGTCGCCGCCTCGCGCTGGAGCTTGCGAACCCGCAACTTGACCTGCGGATCGCCTTCCTCGCGTTTCATTTCCTCTTTCACCTCTTGCCGGCTCATGCGCAGCGATTGCTCCAAACGCCACAGTTGCCACACATAATCGACCAGTCCGAGAATCGCCAGCGTGCCCGCCACCGTCAGTGCCAGGTGCATCACCATCCGCCACGCTTGCGCCACCGTGGCGGCCAACGTCATTTCCTGTAAACCGCCAATCTGGCGCGCCCGCAATTTGAACACTACGTAAGCCACCGCGAACACCACGACGAACTTGACCAGCGTCACCAGGCCCTTCACCGTGCCCGACACCGACATCAGCCTCGACCAGCCACGCATCGGCGACAGCCGTTCCCAATTGATTGCTAATAGTTGCGGCGTCAGTTGAAAGCCGACTTGCATAGCTCCCGCCGCGGTGGCCGTCACAAACGTCAGAGCCAAAATGAACCCCAGCATCCCCAGAAACTTGCTGAACAACCCCGAAAAAATGCCGGTCACCTGATCCGGATGCAGTTCCACGTTCCAACCGGCGCGGCTTAGATGGTTGCTGACAAAATCCAGCATTTCCCCGCCACATTGGTGGGCCGTAAATGCCAGCGCCGCCAATCCGGCCAGCAGCACCACGCTTGAGGAAAAATCGGTGCTGTTCGCGACCTGCCCCTCTTCGCGCGCCTGGTCGCGCCGGTGCTGTGTGGGGGCCTCTGTTTTCGATGGATCAAAGAGTTCCGCCATGCGTTACATCAACTGGCTTGCCAGTTGCCCAAAATGAGAGAACGCGCTGACAACGGCATTGATCCAGCCCGGCAACAACAAAAGCGATGCCACCAGGCCGACGCCGAGCCGCAACGGAAAACCGATCGCATAAAGATTCATCTGCGGCGCCGCCCGCGTCAGCAGCGCCAGAAACACCGTTGTCAAAAACAGCAACAGCCCAATCGGCGCCGCCAGCATCAAGCCCCATTCCTGAGCCATCGTTGCACCGGCCACCAGCCGCGGCAATGGCACATCAGGCAGCGCCCCCGTCAGTGGGTATTGAGCAAACGTCGCATGCAAAACCCCGAGCAACACATGATGTCCGTCACATCCGAAGAAAATCGCAATGGCCAAAAGTTCCAGTATCTGCGTATAGGGGCTGGCCGCCATGCTCGTGCCCGGATTCACCTGACTACCGAAAGACAGCCCCATTTCCTGCGTCAAATACTCCCCCGCCACCTGAACAGGGACCAGAAACAAACCCAGCCCATAACCCAAAATGCCGCCAAGCAATATCTCCCGGCCAACCGCAATCATGCAGGTCACCCATGATTCCGACACCGCCGGCCGCAGCATCACCGCGGGCGACATCGCTTCCGCCATCGGCATGAACCACACCACCGTCAAGGCCATGGCCAACGCCGCTTTGACCAACCGGGGCGAGTTGATGGCGCCAAACAACGGCAACACCGTCACAAAAGTCGTGACCCGCGTCAGCACCAGGCAAAATGTCCAAATCATCACCGCCATTACTGCACCACCTCCGCGGCATGCCCTAGCATCCGCACGGTGAAGTGGACGGCCAGCTTGAGCGACCATGACATGGTCAGAATCAAAACCAGCCCCACGGCAATCAACCGCGGCACAAAGGTCAGTGTCTGTTCCTGAATGCTTGTGATGGTTTGCAACACGCTGAAAACCAAACCCACGACCAGGCTAACCACCAACGTCGGCAGCGCCAGCAACAGCACTGTGTAAATCAGGTCCTGGCCAATCTCGAGGACTTCTTGCGCGTTCATCGCACGCCTTTCTCCCCTCGCCCCGCTTCGGGGAGAGGGTTGGGAGTGAGGGGACTACGCAAAACTTGAACTCAACGCCCGCACCACCAAATGCCAGCCGTCCGCCAGCACAAATAGCAATAGTTTGAACGAAGCCGAC
>DASRAT010000917.1:0-3460 GCA_035638015.1 Gemmataceae bacterium
TGTTGCCGGCCTTGGCAACTTGACCAAGGCGCTGCGTGGTGGGACCGGGGATCGGCTCGGCCAGGTCGAAGAGTGCCGGATCTTCGCGCTGGCAGAAATAGGGACCGCGAAAGAGTTCGGGCAGACAGACAATCTGAGCGCCCGCGGCGGCGGCTTCGCGGATGCGCGTGATCGCCTTGTCCATGTTCGCTTCGGCGCTTTCGACACAGCGCATTTGCACCAAAGCGATGGTGAATGGGTTGGACACCGCTTGCTCCTTCTCTGCCTTTTTTCAGGACAGGCGACATGGCCGGACGCTCGGCCCACGGTCACTTTTTCCGCTTTGCCGCCGTCTTGGCTGCTGTCGATTTGGCCGAGGTCTTTTTGGCAGTCAAATTCTTTCTCGCGGCTCGCTTCGCCATTTCTGCCTTGCGGGCCCTCGCCACTGCGATCCCGCCAAGGACGGCTCCGACTGCCGCCCCAAGCGGGCCTATCAGCGATCCGGCCGCGGCGCCGACAAGGGCACCACCGGGCGCACGCAGCTTTGTCTTTCGGTTCGTTTCCGTCTTCTTGGTCTTCGCCATGGTCCATTCCCCTGATTGGAGTAGGTGCGCCGACTTCGGGAGTCGGTAGGCACGAGGGGCGTCAGGTTCGTTCGGCCGCCCACGTCACGCCTTGGTTGTCAATCACTATACCCGACCTTTGCGACCGAAACAAACTTCGCCCTAAGCCTCTTTTCATGCATGGAGCACGGTTTGCAAAACCTTCCACCATGGATGTCGGATTCGGCTACTTGCCGATGCAGAATCTGCTAAAAATACGATCCAACAGATCATCGGTATACACGGCGCCGGCCATTGCGCCAAGCTCGTCGAGGGCGCCGCGCAATTCCAGGGCCAATAACTCCGGCGGATCATCGTGCAGCGCATTGGCATGAGCGCGGCGGAGATGCTCCAAACACGCATCGACGTGATGGTGGCAGCGGCTCAGACTCGGGGCCAACGCTGGCCTGTTGTGAGCGCGGGCACGTTCCCCCAACAACTCTCGCAGTGCCGGCAAGCCTTCCTGAGTGATGACGCTTGTGCCCAGCCAATCGGCGGGTGGTTTGTTCAAATCGCGTTTCGTCGCCAGGCCGATGACCGGTGGCTTTTTGCTCTCAAGCAAAGCCTTTTCTTCGTCCGTTGTTTTTCCCCCTTCAACGCACAGCAGCACGAGGTCGGCCTGGTCGAACTGCTCGCGGCCAAGTTTTTGGGCCTGGCCTTCCACGCCGTTGCTGCCGGGCCGCCATCCGGCAGTGTCGATCAACTCCACGGTTACGCCCGCCAGATTGACGCGACACAGCAGGTAATCGCGGGTGGTCCCTGGCTCGGGACTCACCAAGGCGGCAGCACTTCCTGCGAGTGCATTGAAAAGACTGCTCTTGCCCGCGTTGGGCCGCCCCGCCAAAACCACGCGAAACGGGCGGTCCCCGATGGCCCGCTGTTCGAGTTGCCGTCGCAAAATGGTGACCAATGCCAGCCCCTTGGCCAGCCGCACCAGCAAGTCGCGTTTCTGGACGAACTCGATATGCTCATCCGCGAAATCCAGGGCCGCCTCGACATCCGCCAACAGGTTGAGCAAATCTTCACGCAGCTCGTGAAGCGGCCGCGTCATGCCGCCCGCCAACTGGACGAGGGCCTGTTTCAACTCGTCCCGGCTGCCGGCTTCGATGACACCGAGAATGGCCTCCGCTCTGGTTAAATCAAGCTTGCCGGCGAGGAAGGCACGCATCGTGAACTCGCCCGGTTGTGCGGCACGGGCGCCGGCGTTGAGGCATGCAGCGATGAGCAGTTCGATCAACGGCGGGCTGGAAATCGTGTGCAATTCGACGACATCCTGGCCGGTGAAACTGCGGGGGGCCTTCCAGAAGTAGAGATCGGCGGGCAACGGTGAAGCAATGTCGGGCAGACGGATCTCGCCGGTGCAAAGGTGTTGCGGCTCCGGCTCTGTCGCATTACAACTTTGGAAGACCCGATGCGCTACTGTCAGCGAGCGTTGGCCGCTGAGGCGGACGATGGCGCGAGCACCCGGACCAGGTGCCGTGGAAAGTGCAACAATCGTGTCTTGGGGATCGGGGAGCATTGTCATGTGGACGACCGCAGCATCCGCCCCAAGGCAGCCGGCACCGCCAGCATCAACCCCAAAACGCCGAGGAAGCCGAGGTATACAAAGGTGTTCATTTCCGGCACCACGACGCCGCGGACTGCCGTGTTGGTGTTCACATCTGTCACCACTTCGCCCGAGGCCCGCACGAGTTTAATGCTAATGCGGCGCGGCGTGCCGTCGAAACCGCGCGGGCTGTCGAAGGTGATGACGTATTCCTTCTTGAGCACTTCCTGGCTGATTTGCTGAAGAATGATCTTGAGTTGATTGACATCGCGAGCGTGCTTGTACATGCCGTCGGTTTCGCTTGCCAGCTTTTTCAAGGCGACCTCATCGATGCCGTCGTCGTGCAGGGCGTTGGACATGTCCTCAAAGATGCGAATCAGCGCTTGTGAGTTGCGGGCATGGCGGAACTCGCCGCCGGTCTCCTTGGCGATGCGTTCCATTTCCGGCATGGCCTGGGCCAACTCGCTTTCCCGGCCGAAGGCGAGCATGTACATGGCAACACGAGCTTCCTTGGCGCGGCGAATGACATCGTCGGGCCGATGCCGGCTCATGTTGTCGATGCCGTCGGTCATCACCACCACCGCCTTGTGGCCCTGGAGATTGGCGGCATCCAGCGCGCAGATGGCTTCATAAGCACCGTCGAGCATGGCCGTCTCGCCGTTGGGTTGCAAGCTCTTGATTTGCTGGGTGAGCCGCGCTTTGTCCCGAGAAAAGTTACCCGGCATGCCGACGATGCTACCGAACGGCAACACAGTCGAATATGCCTTGTCGGGCAAGATGCTGACGAACTTGGTCGCCGCGTCGTGCAGTGCTTCGATCTTGGTTTTCTTGTCCTGATCCTCGGCCCGCTGCTCCATGCTCAGGCTGTGGTCCAAGACTAACACGCTGTAAACCTCTTTGCCCGTGCCCGGCTCGCCGATGCCGATGGTGTAAATCTTCACATGGGCCTTTTTGGCAGCCTCGATCACCTTGGCGAGCGTGGTGTTTTTGCTGTGCAGATCGACGCCGTCGGTCATCAGCACCAGCGCTTTTTCGCGGCTCTTGCCTTTGACCTTCTGGGCCGCCAGCATGTCGATGGCTTCCTTGGCGGCGTCGAGATATGCAGTGCCGCCGCGCGGCTCCATGCTCTTGATGATCTGGAGCACCGGCGCGCGGTCGACCATCGGCGGCACTTTGTCCTGAATCTCGTGGTCAAAGAGCAGCAAGCCGCAATCGGCCTTTTTCGGGAGGTTTTTGACGAACAGCTCGGCAGCGCTGCGGGCCTGTTTGATGCGCTGGTTGCTTTTGTCGCCTTGAATCTCACGGGCCATGCTGCCGCTAATGTCAATGGCCA
>DASRAT010000918.1:0-2459 GCA_035638015.1 Gemmataceae bacterium
CGCTGGGTGCGTTTCTTGACGGCGTCGATGGCTCGCAGGAATTCGCGCCGCTCCTGGCCGTCGCCGCGAAGCGCTTGTTCCCATTCTTCGAGCGCGACTCTTTGCAACATGCGGCTGAGCACTTCTTGCGTGCAATCGCCCCAGTAGTCGGGATGCAATTTGGCGTTGCGCCAGCACACCGTGCAATAACGGCTCATGTCGTTGACAATGCGAACCGTCCCGTCCGCGGCTTGCGCGGATGCCGGCGCGGCCGCTCCAAGTGCGGTCAGCGCGGTTCCTAAAACCATCGCAACCATGGTGTTGCGGCGTGAGCGTGGTGGGATTTTGCTTGGCGTGTTCATGCGTGCGCTAGGCTCCCTGGTACGGATTCATCCTCCGTATTATACGGAGCAGCTAGCGCGAAATTCTCGCCAAATAAACTCGGGAATTATTCAAGACCGCGGCGATTATTGATCCAGGTCAAGCTGGGCCAATTCGTTGTCCACCGACGTGATTTGTGAACGCAGGCTGTTGATTTGCAATTGCATGGTGTGGAGCTGATCATTGTCAGCCTGGGTGCGTTGAGCGACAGGCTTTTGCGACAGGGCGTTGAATTGGTTTTGCAGTTTTTTTTGCTGTGCGACTAAATCGGCGCGATGATGTTCCAATTGCATGCGGTGAAGGTCAAGGGAGGTGTCTTCGCAGCCAATCGTGGCGACTGTGAGGAGCATAATGCCAAGCCACAGGAGGAATACCACGGCTCGCGGCATCGTGCGTCTCACTTAGCGCTGTTGATCGATTTGATCCAACACCGCCAGCATGGCGGAACGCAGGTCGCGGGCGGTTGCTTCATAGACGCGAACGAAGTTGGGGTTTTGCGGATTGACGACGCGGCAGGTAAACAAGACGCTGCCATCCGGCTGCACTTTTTGATCCTGGGCAATGACGCCACGGGCCTTGAGGGCGGCCTGAAGCTGGTCACTGTCCGAGAAGCCGACGGGACTCACGGCCGGCACTACGGGGACGGGGTTCAGGCCATCGTTCTTGCCGCCGCCAAACGCGGGTGTCACGGGCGTGACCTGGGCGATTGTCGGTGGCGGCACGGGAGCGAGGGCGGCTTCCGGCATCCCCAGCTGAACGCCTGGCCCGCCACCACTGCTTGGCGCGCCACCGGTGATTGGGCCGGTGGCCTGCCAGCCTGAGGTGTTGGGTTCCACAAAGGGTTGCTTGCCGTCGGCGATTGCAATCGGCTTGGCGCCGATCAAAGGATCAGGCACCAGGCAGGCGGCTGTGCCCTTGGCGGTGGTTGAAATCGGCGGCGAGGGGGCGCCCATGCCGGCTCGGTTCTGCGGCGGCGGAGTGGGTCCCAGCACGCCATGCGGTTGCGGCACTTCCTTTTCGCCGAACAAAACGTCGGGCGGCTTGGAATTATTGGCTTCCCCGGTGCTTTTACAACCTGACGCCATCGCTGCCGTCAGTGCCAGCGCGCAGATCAAGCCGGCAGCCCGAGCGGATGCCCGGTAGTCGCTTGTCTCAAGTTTGCTGGCTCTGGCCATATTGACCTGCTTTCGCAGCCGCCTAAAGTGACGCCTGGTCAATTGTGTGGTATCGGCACGCCCACGGGCGCGGCTTTACGAAATTCAGGAAAAACTTGCAATGGCAGCTTTCAACGTGGCAGTGATCGGCGGCGATGGCATCGGACCCGAAGTGATCGACCAGGCGGTTCGCGTGGCCGACGCGGCTCTAAAGCGGGATGACGGCCGCATTACCTGGACAAAACTCCCCTGGAGTTGCGGTTATTACAAACAACATGGCCGCATGATGCCGGCGGACGGATTTGACCAGTTGACGAAATTCGACGCGATTTTGTTTGGCGCTGTGGGCAGCCCTGATGTGCCCGACCAAATCAGCGTGCACCAGCTTCTTTTGCCCATGCGCCGGCGGTTTGACCAGTACGTCAATCTTCGCCCGGCTTACCTATATGACGGCGTCCAGTCGCCGCTGCGCGATAAGGCGCCAGGCTCCATCGACATGCTCGTTTACCGCGAAAACACCGAAGGCGAATACGCTCCGATTGGCGGCGCGGTGCACGCCGATTTCCCTAACGAGATTGCCGTTCAAACGTCGGTGTTCACCCGCCGCGGTTGTGAACGGATCATGCGGGCCGCGTTCGAGGGGGCACGCAAACGCCGAAAGAAGGTGACGTCGATCACCAAGTCGAACGCTCTGGTGCACAGCATGGTGCTATGGGACAAAGTCTTCACGGATGTGTGCCGTGATTATCCCGATGTGAAAAGCAGTTCGCTGCTGGTGGATGCCGCGGCGATGGATTTCGTTCGCAAACCGGAGGCGTTTGACGTTGTCGTCGCCAGCAATCTTTTTGGCGACATCTTGACGGACTTGAGCGCCATTGTCACCGGCAGCGTCGGCCTGGCGGCGAGCGGCAACATCAATCCGGAGCGCAAGTATCCGAGCTTGTT
>DASRAT010000919.1:0-4092 GCA_035638015.1 Gemmataceae bacterium
GGCAAGCAAGACGTTGTGCCGGAACTCATCAAGCTCGTCAACGACACCAGCGTTGACGCAATCGGTTTGAATACCGGCGCGATTCATGCTCTGTGGACGCTGCACGGGCTCGGCGCTTTGAAGGACGCCACCAACAACCCTGCCGCGACCGCGGCGTATGCCGCTCTGAAGCATCCGTCGCCGGGCGTTCGCCTCAATGCCGCCAAGGTGTTGCCGTTGACGCCGGCCCAATCGGTGCAGGCCATTCTTGATGCTGGCTTGCTTGACGATCCCGATCCGCACACGCGCTTGACGGCGCTGCTGGCACTTGCCGATCAGGCGGCCAGCGCCAAGGCGGGCGAAGCCATCGCGGCCGCTCTGGGCAAAATCCCAGCTCCCGCAGGCGGCGCAGCCGCGGGTGGTAAGGGCGGTGGCAAAAAGGGCGGCGGCGGCGACGAAAACAAGCTCCTTCGTGACGCGGCCACGGCAGCCGCGGCCAAGAACAGCCAGTTCTTCCTCATGGCGGTTGCGGGAATGAAGAAAACGGCCGGCAGCATCGATGCCACATCGCCGATTGTCGCCAATCATTATGCCCGCGGCGGCCCGGTCGATTCGATCAAGGCGGTGATTGCCAAGCTGGCCGATGCCGAGCCGGCAGTTGCCGATCCGATTATTCGCGGACTTGTCGCCGGATGGCCCAAGGGCAAGACGCCGAAGCTGGACGCACAGTTCGAAAAGGACCTGGCGAGATTAGTGGCCCGGAATTCCGGCTCGAACGTGGCCCAGCTGGCCACGACGCTGGGCAGCACCAAATTCGGCAAGGCCGTTGCCGAGGCGGCCGCCGCCTTGCTGGCCAAGGTCAAGAATGAATCGGCTCCCAGCGCCGAACGTGTGGACGCCGCCAGGGAACTGATGGCGCAAAAGGCCAAGGACAAGGCGACCGTCAAGGAGTTGCTGGACCTTTTGACGCCGCGGACTCCCACGGAAGTTGCCACCGGCATTCTCGGGGCGCTCAAGCAGAGCGAGCTTCCCGAAACGGGTCAGATGATCCTCGATCAAATGCCGACGCTCACGCCCGCGGTGCGAACCGCCGGCATCGGCGTGCTGCTCACCCGCGCGGAGTGGACCAAGCTCTACCTCGCCGGCGTGCAAGGCGGCAAGCTCCAACTGGGCGAATTGTCGCTGGACCAAAAGCAGGCGCTCGCCGCCCATCCGAATATGGACATCCGCAAGACCGCCCTGGCGCTGCTGAAAACCGGCGGCGCGCTTCCCAATGCCGACCGTGAGGAAGTCATCAAGAGCATGCTGGAGGTCACCAAAACCAAGGGCGATCCGGCTGCGGGCAAGCTTGTGTTCACCAACACCTGCAACAAATGCCATATTCATAGCGGCGTCGGCACCGGCATCGGCCCTGACTTGACAGGCATGGCGGTGCACACCAAGGAGCACTTGCTGGTCGAGATTCTCGATCCCAGCCGCAGCGTCGAGGGCAATTTCCGTGTCTACACGGTGGTCACGACCAAAGGTGTGATTCTCAGTGGCTTGCTGGCCGGAGAGTCTAGCACCCAGGTTGAATTGATCGACGCGGAGGCCAAGCGGCACGTCGTCTTCAGAGATGAAATCGAGTCGCTGACCGTCTCGACGAAGTCGCTGATGCCGGACGGCTTTGAAAAACAGCTCTCCAAGAAGGACTTCACCGACCTGCTGGAGTTCCTCACTCTGCGCGGCAAGTTCCTCGTCGTCCCGCTCGAAAAAGCCGCCACCGTGGTGACGACCAAGGGCATGTTCTACGATGAAGGCGCCGATGGCGAGCGTCTGGTCTTCAAGGATTGGTCGCCAAAGACCTTTGACGGCGTGCCGTTCCACTTCGTCGATCCGCATGGCGACAAGACACCCAACGCCATCATGCTGTATAGCCCGCAAGGGGCCATTCCGCCCAAGATGCCAAAGTCGGTAAATGTGACAGTCAACAGTACCGCCGTCAAGATTCACCTGCTCAGCGGCGTCAGCGGTTGGGGTTACCCTTACGCCAAGAAAACGTCGAACACCATGATCGTCCGTCTCCATTATCAAGATGGCAAAACGGAAGATCATATGCTCAAGAACGGCGAGCATTTCGCGGATTACATCAGCAAGAAGAATGATGTCAAGGGATCGAAGTTCGCCTTTGACATGGGCAACAATCGGCAACTGCGCTATTTGGCGATTGCCCCCAAACGCACAGACGCGATCATTGAACGGATCGAATTCGTCAAGGCCGAGGATAATACGGCGCCGATTGTCATGGCGATGACGATCGAGGGTAAGGACTAGCACCCCTCGTTCCCACGCTCCGCGTGGGAACGCACTGCAGCGACGCTCCGCGTCGCAACCTTCGAGTTTTGGTTGTTGCGTTGTCCTGGTTTGACATGAGGCCGACGCGCAGTTCTTTTTCGAGTTGTCAGCGGTGAGCAGTTCTCTTTGTATGCGCGTTGCGACGCAGAGCGTCGCGGCAGTGCGGTCCCACGCAGAGCGTGGGACCGAGTAGTTTTTGAAATGAAAGGTCTGTCAATCATGGCCGCACCCAAACGAGTTCGAGTCGCCATTGTCGGCTTAGGTTTCGGCGCCGAGTTCATTCCAATTTACCAGCAGCATCCCAATGCGGAAATGTACGCCATTTGCCGTCGCAATAAGGCGGAGCTGGACCTGTGCGGCGATCAGTTCGGCGTCAAGGTGCGCTATCCCGATTACAACGAGTTGCTCAAAGATCCCAATGTGGATGCCGTCCACATCAATTCGCCGATTCCCGACCATGCGCCGCAAGCCATTGCGGCCCTAAAAGCGGGCAAGCATGTTGCCTCGACGGTCCCGATGGGCGTTTCCATCGACGAATGTCGTCAGATTGTCGAATTGCAGAAGAAGACCGGCAAAGTTTACATGATGATGGAGACCGTCGTTTTCAGCCGGGAGTACCTGTTTGCCAAGGATTTGTATGACCGCGGCGTGCTGGGCCGGATTCAGTTTTTGCGCGGTTCACATCAACAAGACATGGACGGCTGGCCCGATTATTGGCCCGGCTTGCCGCCGATGTGGTATGCGACCCACTGCGTTAGCCCTTGCCTGGCGATCATGAGCGACCCCGCCAAGCACAAGCTGGCTCATGCTGAAAGCGTGGTCTGCCACGGCTCGGGCCGCATCCGCGAGGAACTGATCAAGAAGTACAACAGCCCGTTCGCCATCGAATCGGCGACGTTCAAGATCAGGGGAACCGACGTGGTCGCGGAAGTGACCCGGTCGCTGTTCGACACGGCCCGCCAATACCGCGAGAGCTTCGACGTGACGGCGAGCAATGTTAGCTTCGAGTGGCAACAGTGTGAAGGCGAAGATCCCGTGCTGCACATGCGCGGACTACCTGAGCCGCAAATTCCGCGGCGCGTGAAGGTGCCTGACTTTGCTGGGCGGTTGCCGGAATCGATCCGTAAGTTCACAGGGGCGATTCACGATGCCACGCATTTGAGTTTTTTGCAAGGGGCGGGGCACGGCGGCAGCCATCCGCATTTGGTACACAATTTCTTGATGGCGGTACTGGATAAGCAGCCGGCGTTTCCCGATGCGGCGACTTCGGCTAATTGGACGATGGTTGGGATTTGCGCTCATCAGTCGGCGCTGAATGGCGGGGATCGGGTCAATATTCCGTCATTTTGACGAACGGCGAAGCTTGTGCCCGCTGTGTGAAGTGGCACGGCGGGGACCAGCCCCGCCGCTCGTCAGGTGTAGATTTATGCCGTTTGTTCCGCCTTTTCCGCCTGCCCAAACTTCTCCTTTCAGGAAAATTGCTTAACATCCGGTGACTTTTTCGTTGCCGAACGCGACAATCGAGCCTGCGCGAAATCCATGTCTTTTTGGGCAGCTCGAACCGCCATGATTCGCAAACTATTATTGCTTGGCGTTGCCGTCTTCTTCGGTGTCACCATTGGGCTGTTGCCCTCGGCGACCGCGGGGCCGTTTCGCACGGTGCAGCAAACCAAGGAGCCGCCGCTCTTTGGGCAGCCGTTGCCTCAGCCGCAGCCGAAGTACCTTCCGCAACAGATTCCGGTGCCCGTGGTGCCTGCACCGACATTGCCGCCAACGTTT